>JAQGOX010000422.1 GCA_028293365.1 Verrucomicrobiales bacterium
ATTACTACGAATCGGGAAGCGTGACAACTGATTTGTCGGTCTTGCGCACCACCGCTGATGGCCAGCTCGATGACGTGCAAACTTTGCGGAATTTCTATGCTGCGGATCTCGTCTGTCTGGTAACCGAATATGGCCCGGATTATCTTTTCTATGGTTTGCAGGGTCCTTCAGCCGAAAATGCATTTAGCATTTTGCGGCGGCCCTATTTAGCCGGGGGTAATTACCTGCCGGTCGTGTTAAGTTTTAATTTCGGCTGCCAAATGGATCCGGGCCACGCGGATAGCTTAAGCGCGTTTCCCTTTGCTTATGGCTACACCTTTGCGGCAGATGGCAAAGACTTTGGTACTGTGGAAGCGCCCGCGAGTCCGAATCGAGTGCCCTGGTTTTCAAATCCGAATCTGTTTTTCAAGGGAATCAGAACCGGTATTGTCGAAGGAACTTTGGGCGCCGCTGATAATGCACAAGCGATTAACAGGACTGCGGCTGTAGTAGCTGGTTTTAGAGGGACGAAGAATTTTGGCATTCCTCCAATTGTAAGAGTTATTCCGCAGTATCAGCCGCTTCCTGGATCCGGACAGAATCTCCATCTCACTGTAAACGCGTCTGATCCAGATGGCTTTGTCGCGCGCGTGCAGTTTCTTGTGAATGGACTGAAAGTTGGAGAAACAATGAATCCTCCCTTCTCATTTACAATTACCAACATGCCTTACGGGTCAAATTTGGTGACCGCCTGCGCATTTGATGATTCGGATTTGGTTACCAGCGATACGGCGTTGGTCACAATTACGAATTCCTACAACGATGCCTTCTCCAGCCGCCAGCTTATCGCTGGCGATAAGTTGAATTTCAGCGGGAACAATACTGGCGCAAGTGTTGAACCCGGAGAACCGAATCACCTTCCAGGATATTGGTCCACGGAACCACAAGCGTTCCGATCCCTTTGGTGGGAGTGGGTGGCCCCGTCGGATGGAAAGTTGATGCTGGTGGGTTCCGATTCAGACGCTGGTGGATTCATTTCGATATATACAGGGAGTGGTCTCACCAATCTGGTCAGACAGGCCGCAGCCGGAGGCGTTAACGCCTTGGAACTTATGGTTAAGCGAGGCACACCGTACTATATCGCCGGAGACACCCTTAAAGTGGGCACGATAACGGTCAGTCTTTCATTTGTTGCAGTACCCAAAAACGACAGTTTCTCAGACCGAACGGAACTCACGGGAACTTCGGTTCAATTCACAATCGATTCCCGGCAGGCAACGCCAGAATCGAATGACCCTAACCTGAACGCATTTTCCGTATGGTGGAAATGGAATGCTCCAACATCGGGAACTCTTTTCCTCACCAATCTGGACAACTCGGCGCCGCCCCGGTTCGCGCTATACTTCGGTTCAAACTTGGCGAACCTGCTGCCCGTGCCCGCGCACCAGACTCCCTTTGGTTTAGCCTTCGATGTTGTTGCGGATCAGGAATATGCGTTGGAATATACCGGACTTTCCGCGCTGTTTGACGCCCGATTGCACCTGTCAACGGCAAGTTTAATTAGCCCTCTGCCAAATTCAAATGGAGAACCTGCTCGATTTGTTTATCCAGCAAATATCCCGCTTAAAGCCTCGGTCAATGCGGTCGATAATCAGGTCCGGCGAATCGATTTTTTTGCTCTCGATCCCGACATTCCATCGAAACCTCGTCTTCTACTGGCCTCCGTTTCCGCGCCGCCCTACGTCGCGATATGGAGTCATCCTCCACGCGGAACGTACGAGATTTACGCCGAAGCCGTTCTCACCAACGGACAAATCATGCTCTCATTGCCGGTACGAGTTTCGAGCGGACCTTCAAATGATATGTTCGCCGATGCCTCTTTACTCACTGGGACCAGCTTTTCGGCTCATGGAGAGACTCGCGGGGCTACCTCCGAAATTGATGAGCCGGCAAATCCCTATTGGAATGTCACTGGACCTTCAATTTGGTGGAAGTGGATAGCGTCAGGGACGGGCCGAATCTCGTTGACCCTTTCCAATACACCATTTCCGAATCCGCTACTCGTTGTCTATAACGGAACAAATTTAACGGACCTGCAGATCCAAGGGGCAAACTCCGATATGTGGAGGTCCTCGAATACCGTCTTTTATTCACGAGCAGGAGAAACTTACTTTTTTCGAGTCAGCTCGGCAGGGACAGCCGCTGGAGAATTCGATTTGAAGGGAGAATTTGAACCGGCGCCGATCAATGATGATTTCAAAAATGCAATTTCGGTTGGGAGTCTGCATCAACGGTTGCAAGGCGACACACGAATGGCAACTCTGGAAGCAGGCGAGTCCCGGGTTTCACCTGCCGCGAATCTGTCGATTTCGTTTGGTCATTCTCTCTGGTGGAGATGGACCGCCCCGCAATCCGGGATAGGAACATTTACAATTGCCGATATGAACGCCCATCCCTTCTTGACCGTATTTTCAGGAGACTCCTTGGAAGCGTTGACTCCGATTTCATTTAACGGCCATGATTGGTGGAGATCCCCTGACCCCACGCTGGAATTTACAGCGTTTGAAGGGCAGAGCTATTTTATCCAGATTGCGGACTCGCCAACGCAGATTCAATCGCCGTTCGACGTGCAACTGGATTTGCTTCCGACTCCAGAGAATGACCAGTTCAAAAACGCGATCAGAATTACTGGGGAAAGCGCAAACATTTTAGCCGACACCACCCTGGCAACTCTCGAAACTGGCGAGCAACGGGACAACGAAGAAGGTGGTCACACTCTTTGGTGGCGGTGGTCCGCTCCCAGGACAGGGACCGTGCGACTTGCTTCGACAAATTCTTCTAGTTTACCGTTGGTCGATGTTTTTAAAGGTGAGTCACTTGCAAACTTGGTTTTGCTGGCCGGAAACCACCCTTTCTTTAACGAGCCTGCGCAGAGTGAAACGTATTTACAGGCAATATCTGGTCACGATTATTTTTTCCAAGTCGACTCTCGGCTGGGTACCGTCGGCGAATTTACTATCGTCCTCGATTATGTTCCGCCACCCGCGAACGATCAATTTGCTAACCGCGAGCTCATTAACGACTCCACGACGATTCCAGCGATCTCTAATCAGGCTGCCACGAGTGACTCGAACGAACCGACTTTACCAGGAGCGACCGGAAGCTCTCTATGGTGGAAATATCTCGCTCCTGCCAGTGGTATGCTTCGACTGCAAGCCTCGGGGGGGAGTTCGGTCGCGCTAGTTTCAGTCTACCAGGGATCCCAGCTAACCAACCTTCAATTGCTTTCATCGAACATCATCGGGACGACGCTGACGGTGGTTGCAGGCCGCGAATATTCAATTGCCGTGGATACACTTTACGGTCAGCGGGGTACAATTTCAGTCGCTTCGCGTTTCGATCGGATCCCACCCGAAAATGATAATTTTAAGGTTCGCGAGGCGCTGACCGGTCCCTTTGCCACATTTAGCGGCAACGTTTCGTTTGCAACAAGAGAACCCGGAGAACCCCCCTCTGTATTTCCGAATTTGGATCGCACCGTTTGGTTTACCTGGACTTCTTCCGTCCCGGCAACTGTGACGATTAGTCCGCGTTCCGGTTCCCAACTAACGATCTCAATGGTCGTTTACCGTGGCGATTCTCTGACAAACCTCACAAAGGTTGCGGTTTTCAATGATTTTCTTGGCGGCGGAGCGACCTTCCCTGCTGATGCAGGAGTTGCCTACCAATTCTCCGT
Organism: Verrucomicrobiales bacterium; assembly: GCA_028293365.1. Classification (GTDB taxonomy): domain Bacteria; phylum Verrucomicrobiota; class Verrucomicrobiia; order Limisphaerales; family SXQI01; genus JAQGOX01. Next base: position 3,716 of record JAQGOX010000422.1, read on the forward strand.
TCAGGGTGCCCGGGAAGATTCCTTCTATCAGGGTGGTGACTACAATTTCCAACTGATTGCCTCAAGTTTAACCATTGTTCAACCTGAAAATGGGTCTGAAAGCTATACGCCGGGAACGATTCCTATTCTTGCGCAGTTTACCGACTTCGATGGCCCACAGCAGAAAATGGAGTTCTTCGCTGATGGTAACAGTTTGGGCACGATTACCCATTCACCCTGGAAGTGGATTTGGACAAACGCTCCCTTGGGCCTGCATTCGTTGTTTGTCAGGGCGACCAATCCGGAGGGTATCGTGCGTGAATCCGCGCCAGTTACCATTTCGGCGTTACTTGCGAACGACAGCTTCGCGAACCGTCAAACCGAATCAGGTCCGTACCTCCGTACCAACATCTCCATGGTCGGTGCCACTCTAGAGGAAGGAGAACCAAAAGTTTGGGAGGGCGGGACAGTCTGGATTTCCTGGAAATCACCGGGTAGCGGTCCCGTCCATATGAACGCCAATTATCCCGGCGGCTTTACCGGTCCTGGCCTTGCGGTCTATACGGGAACTGACCTGCTCAATTTGACCTTAATCGCCTCGGCGGCTAACAGCAATCTCTGGCATACGGAGCTCGATTTTGATGCGCAGTCAGGGACAACCTACCAGGTCGCAATCGCTCAACGTGCTACCAGTCCAAGCGTTCTATTCGAAATCATTCCCTCCGCGGAAAATGATGATTTCGAGCACCGCAGGTTAATTGAACCCGGCTCAACCAAAGTTTACGGATTTACGAAGGGCGCGACGCGAGAGATCGATGAACCAATCCACGGCGGATTCACCAACGCGATCGGACAGTCTATTTGGTGGGCCTGGACCTCTCCTTCGAATGGCGTCGTAAGCATCTCCATTGAAGGAGGTCAAAGCGTGAATGGCGATTATTTCATCCTTTCGCCGATCGTCGCCGTTTATACAGGTGACACTCTTTCCAATCTGGCCCCTGTTACAAGCGATGCAAGCCATGCGGGGCGGCCGGCTTCGGCTAGTTTTTCTGCGGTCGCGGGAGTAACTTATAGCATTGCGGTGGACCTTGGTCTCGAACCTTACCAATACTTCAACGAGGGTTTCGGTGCCGATCTTTCCCTTCGTCTCGAATGGGACTTCCCACCCCTTGTGGCGATGACATCACCGATCGATGGTTCTGTTTTCGCCAGAGGTCTGCATATTATTCTTGCGACCACTATCAGCGATCAGGACGACACAATTGACCATGTCGATTTCTTCAATGGTAACACACTTTTAGGTCGCGTAATTGAGCCTCCTTTCAATTTTACGTTGACGAACCAACCGGCTGGGGTCGCACAACTTCATGTGGAAGCAACCGATCAGCACGGTGGTAAGGGTGTATCCCAATTTGCAAATATTTTTATACAATCCACAAACGGATTGAACGATCGCTTTGTGGATCGTTTCGATTTAGGTAACGCTGCCGTTGCGGATTTTTCGGCGAATATTTCTGAAGCCACGCATGACTTTAACGAGCCGAACCATGCCGGCCTGAACGGACGGAATTCGTTATGGTGGCAGTGGACGGCTCCGACAGATGGCCAATTGACGTTAACCTCTGAAGCTGGCGGGCACTCGCCCGTGATGGCGGTTTATACCGGGAACGCATTGGAAAATCTTCTTCCTATAGCGGCCACCGGCCTGGTTCCCCAACATTGCGAGACTGTGTTCGATCCAATGATAATCACCAATCTGACATTCCCGGTTTATGGTGGTGCTCATTATCAAATCGCGATCGATACATACTTTGTCAGGTCCGACCCGATTTCGCACATAGATCTCAAATTTACTTCGCTGCGGATGGTTGACGCGGAGGATGTTCGTTACCAATTACCGGGTCCGGTGGCGCTTGTGGCAACGTATGATCCCAGTCTCGACGGCTTGTTTGCGAGGCTGGAGTTTTGGGACGGGACGAATCTGATTGGAACGGCCCTCAGTCCGGAAACAATGTATGTCTGGCGAAATCCAACTCCCGGTCACTATCACATTCGACCGGTGGCCACGCGAGCCAATGGTGAAATCATTGAGGGAATTCCTCGATCCTTTCGCATCGGTAATTCGGTGAACGATGATTTCGCGGCTGCGCTTCCCCTTGGGGAAACACCCGCTGACATGACCGGTGATAATAAAGGTGCAACGTCGGAATCTGGAGAACCAGCGATCAGTCAAAATGAATTGGGGCAAACGCTGTGGTGGAGGTGGAAAGCACCAGAAATGGGAACCTTGGTATTGCGAGCGGCCGAAGGCAATGTCCATCCCGTAATGAAGGTATTTGCAGGAACCAATTTGACCGATCTGTTTCTTGTCACCACCAGCGTTTACGATGAGTGTACGGTAGGCCTCTGCGACGGAGTTGGTTGCCGGGAGCGACAACGACAACGAATTCTTTGCGGAGTTCAGAAAGGAGCAAACTATTACATTGCGGTCGACGGATACCGTCATGACGTTTGCAACGGCCCGTCGCATGAGGAAGCCGGGACCTTTTCGGTCAACCTTGATTTTCATCCTCTTGTAAACGATCGCTTTGACCAACGTATCCAATTGACGGGATACTCTTCGTCGCGAACCAACGAAAATATCGGAGCGACGCGAGAGCTTGATGAGCCTGTCGTGGGAACAAACCACTTCGGACGATCCGTTTGGTATGAATGGAAAGCGCCCCGATCCGGTCCCGTGAGTGTAACACGCGATGGATCAACCGCACAGTCTCAAATCCCGATTTCTACTGGCGGAGGAATATCCGGAAGTATGACGGGACCACCTTCGAGATGCACTGTTGTATCCGAAAATCCGCCGGTGGCCGCTTTCATTCCAGTCTTCTCGGTTTTTACGGGAAGCGAATTATCGACCTTGCAGCTTGTCGATTCCGGAACGCGCGTCGATTTCGATGCCGTTGCCGGAACGACTTATATGGTTGCGGTAACCGGTACAGGGGATGCCAGCGGCGAATTCGCAATTCATTTGGACCAGGCGCATCCACCCGCGAATGATAATTTCGCATCCCGGATCCGGCTGGAGGGTGCCGCACTTCAGGTCGATGGAGACAATCTTGGCGCCACTCGCGAACGAGGCGAACCACTTCATGGCCCATCTACCAACGCCTTTCGTTCGGTTTGGTGGACGTGGACCGCACCCTCAAGTGGAACCGTCCGGCTGCATGCCTGGTATGATTACACCCATTTTGCCGTTCGCGTTTACTCCGGTGATTCACTTTCGACTCTCATCCCGGTAACCAGCCTTTCAGAGCCGGGACCGGTATTCTTTTATGCTTGGGCTGGTTCTACCTATCAGATCGCAGTTGTTGGTTCCGGTACTGAGTCAGAGTTTCAAGGACAGTTTACATTATCACTTTTCGCAGTTCCTCTCCCAGCCCGAATAAGCAGCGCGGATTCTAAAGTCACGGCGAATGGAATGTTTAATGTCGGAATCGCGGGGCAAAAGGGTCAAAGCTTCGTTCTGCAAAAATCAGACGATCTTTTGCTTTGGGAAAATATTCTCACGGACACAGTTCTGGACGGCCAAGTGCGATATATCGATCCGGACTTCCACTCCTCCCCTCAACGTTTTTATCGCGCCGTTCCGTTGGACTCGGTTAGTTCCCTGGCGCCACTCCGAATCCGCGAACGTTCAAAGATGGTCATCGAGGGATTCCCAGTGCTCTTGCAGGGAAATATTGGACAGTCATTCATACTGCAAGCTTCCACAAATTTAACCGAGTGGTTGGAGTTGAGTCGCGGAATCTTTGAAGGCAACACGCTGAATTGGATTGATCAGGATTCAGCAATTTATCCAATTCGGTATTACCGTTTACTTCGGCCGCCTCAACCCGACCTTAAAGGAACAAACGATTAGTATTTTATACCGACCGAGAATTGCAAGGTGCTTCAAGGGCAATTGATGACTGATCTTTTTTAAATGAAATTGGAATTTCGAGATCTTTGGCGATGGCAGGGAGAAATTCCGTGAACGCCTTTCGTGAGGTGGGGAGTGTTATTTAAGTTCGGAATCGCATATCCTTTGCGCGCGGAGATCAGGGGACGTGGACCCGGAGCGATCCGAAATTGTATTTTTTCCACAGGACCTTTTGTCGAACCCATTGAAATATGGGATGAGCCTCACTTATTGAAATTCTCCGTCACCCATAACCCGGAGCCTATGGAGGAATGGACTCCATATCGCCAGATTCATCCGCCACACCTGAACGGTTTTATGGCTTCGAAGCAGGGACAGTTACTCCTGAAAACTCTGCCAAATGGCCACACCCTCCTTGAAGGAACCACCTGGTACCATCACACCTTGTGGCCGGCAAACTATTGGACGCTCTGGTCCAACCGGATAATTCACACTATCCACCACCGCGTCCTCGACCACATCAAAACTCTCGCCGAATCCGAGTCGCATCCTGATCCACTGCCCAGGTAAGCCCGTCACTCCGCACCAAGGTTCTTGCTCGGCGGAAACTCACAAGGCACGCTTTGTCTGCCATGCCTCCGATAGGTTGCGAAATCGTCGCGATCAACCGTCCATACCTTGCACCGCGCATGCAGTTCCGTCATCCGAACCACACCTGCATTAGCAAGGTCCATGGGTCGATCCAAATACTTCGCGGTCAACGCGAATACACGAGGCATTTCGGCGGCCAGGTCAAAATCCAGGATCAGGTCGCCGCGCGACACCAGGGTCAGGACCGGGACAGGATTCGAGAAGGAACTGCAAGCCTCGGCCAATACGGCATCACATGAAAAAAACGGGCTGTGAGAACGAAAGGAATTCGCGGCCCACTTGTGAAACGGATCATCCGCAGCCAGTAGCGCGACGATCAAACCGGTGTCAGCGATGCCTCTCACGTTTTGTAGCGGATTTTTGCTTTAGCACTTCCCTGGCACGTTGATTTGTAGCGGAACGGCCTCCCAATCGAAAAGCGCCCACCAGATCTTCGGACACCAATCGCGGTTTATCTGAAGTCTTTGCGATATGCAGGTCCTGTTCGATCAGGTTGCGAACATATCCAGTTCGATCCATACCGAGCTGGACTGCACGCGCCTGTGCCTTCATGAGTAATTCGGGCGCAATTCTCACCGTTAGAACCTTCGACATACACTAGTGAATACATCTCCCTTCCAATCTGTAAAGATGCCAGTGGAAGTAGTCGTCCGATTCTGAAAGTCCGATTGACAAACCACCAGGAAGCTCAATAATAATTTATCCACGGATCACTCAGCACAAGCCGCCTGGAGAAACCAATTTCCTATTAATAATACCAATATCAATTCGGAACTGACATGAGACGACTCCTACTGCTGGTCGCCTTCTTCCAAACCATTTCCCAGGCTGCGGACTCCGCCCGGGTCGAAGTCAATTTTGGCCAAACCGTCGGGCCGATGAAGATGAATCAAATGGCACTCGGCCAGGGCGGTTTATCGAGTGAACCGATGTTCGGGGATCGAATTGGAGAATTGCGCGCGCTTCGCCCGAAGGTGATCCGGCTTTTTATCCAGGAGTATTTCAATCTTCTGCCCGCACCCGGCCGATACAATTTCTCGAAACTGGATCCCGCTGTAGATGCCATTCTGGCGACTGGTGCGAAACCGCTCATGTGCATTTGCTTCAAGCCCCGCCTGCTCTTTCCAGAAATACGGCAGGACCTCGTGGAACCCAATGATTACGCCGCGTGGCAGGCTTTGATCGCCGCCCTCGTGACCCATTACAAAGAGCGCGCGAGCGGTATTCAATACTGGGAGGTAGCCAATGAGCCGGATATTGGGGAAGACGGCGGATCTCCTTATCGTTTTCAACCTCTGAGTTATGTTCGTTATTACAAGAACACCGCCGATGCGATTTTGGGTGCCGATCCCGCGGCCCACGTCGGCGGTCCCGCATTGGCTAACGTCCGCTCCCCGATCCTCCCTGCACTGATCGATTTTTGCGCCCAAAACTCCACGCCGTTACACTTTGTCTCGTGGCATATCTACAGCAGCGATCCGAAGGCCATTCGCGGCACGATCGAATATGTGAAGCAACAGTTGCAAGGCCATCCTTTGCTCAAACCGGAAACTTTCCTCGACGAGTGGAATATGGATCTGACCAATCCACCGCTCGATCCCCGTTTTCAACCCTGCTACATCGCCGAAACGATCTTTCAAATGAAAGACGCCGGCCTCGATTACTCCTGCTATTACCACATCCGCGATTGGCATGTCTCCTTCGAAGAGTTCGCTCCGTTCATGTCACCCCAGGGCAATGCCTTCATGACGCGCTGGTGGAATCGCATGCCTCAGTTCGACGGGCTTTTCGATTACCAGAATCGCGTGCGTCCCTCATACTTCGCATTCAAATTGCTTTCGCGCATCTCCGGCAATCGCCTTGCGGTTCAATCCGATCATCGCGCCGTTCGAGCCCTGGCTGCCTATGATCCGCAACTACGAATGCACAACCTGGTTCTCTGGAATTTTTCAGGGATGGAGGTGAATCTTGAACTCGTGCTTAAGGGCCTGCCCGCCGACGTGCGCACGCGCCACGTCCAACTCGATGCTTTGGCTCCAAACGACGACGAAAATGTCCGCCTGCGTCCGGATCCCTTTCAAAAAATTCCAAAAGGCGATCAAACCCTGGAATTGCAGTTGGCCCCCTTCGCGATTCATTATTGGTCGATTGAATAGTTCCCAGTTGGCGTCGATTCGTGCCAGACAGGCTGACGGATCGCGGGTATATGCGCCGAGCATTACCCGCAGCGCGCGATAAAGACTGCGGGTCGAATTTACTCTTACGTCCAGGAACTGATCTGGTGCCGCGGCTTGTCTTGGTGAGAAAGCTGTGATTCGCAGAAACGCCCTCCGGACCGCGACTCTGTGAGTCGCAGCGAGTTGGCAAACCTTCGATGCGCGAAATGGCCATTCGCCCCCACCATTAAGCAAGCTCGCAGTTCCGCCCGCTTGATTTTCCACCACCTCTCCCGATAAAGTGGAATCCTGAAGACCACTCTTAGAATACTATTGTTCCTCAGCCTGGTGGCCCTATGCAGGGCAGGGGAGGGTGCTCCATCGACCCTCTCAAATAGTTCGCCCAAACTCGGAGATGCGGATTTTCCCACGCCTTCACCCAGTGCGCGCCATACGGAGAAGGTGGCAGCAATCCGGTCTGGCCATTACGACCTCGTGTTAATCGGCGATTCTATCATCCACACTATCGGCGAACTCGGCGGAAAGTACGATTCTCTGAAATCTGCCTGGGAGCGGCATTTTGCACCACGCCACGCCATCAACCTAGGCCACAACGGCTATCGCACGGAGCAAATCCTTTGGAATCTGCAGAATGGCGAACTCGACTTCGCCGAGTCACCCAAAGTAGCCCTGCTTCTCATTGGCACCAATAACAGCGATGACCGCAATTTCACCAAGGTTCACAGCGCAGAAGAGATCTTTGCCGGCACCAAAGCGATTGTGGACCTTATCAAGGAAAAGCATCCGACCACCAAAGTTCTAATCCTTCGCATTTTTCCTCGCGGCGGCGATGGTGAAAAAGGAGTGAGCCCACCCGCCTTCAATTCTTCCCCACAGTGCATTGAAACCTGTCGGCGCGCGGGAGAACTCACAGCCCGACTGGCCGATGGAAAACAGGTGTTCTGGCTGGATGTGAACTATCTTTTTCTGCGCCCGGACGGCTCCGTCAATACTGATCTAATGTGGGACCTGTTGCACCCGAGCCCTGCCGGTGCGGAAGCCTGGGCTCAGGCCATCGAACCGACTCTTGCTCACTTGATGGACGATCAACCGCTCGCGGTCGATCGGCCCGGGAATTCCGCTCTTATTCCGGTACCTAAATTGGAGAATGACAGTTACGATTGGTACGCCCGCCATGCGGACGTGCTGCGGATCAAGGACGCTCTCGATCCTGAAGTCGTGCTGATCGGAGACTCCATCACGCATTTCTGGGGTGGCGAACCCAGGTCTGCGATTGCCAATGGCCCAATTTCCTGGCAATCCACCTTTGGCCGCTATCGCACCATGAATCTCGGATTCGGTTGGGACCGCATCCAGAATGTCCTCTGGCGTCTTGACCACGGCGAACTGGACGGCCTCCACCCTCGGGTCATCATCCTTCACATCGGCACGAACAATACGAGTGACACGAAAAATGCCCGTCAGAACACTCCAGAAGAAATCGCCGAAGGTGTCGGTGCTATTCTCCAGCGCCTGCGCGCGAAAACTCCTCAGTCGCGGATTATTCTCATGGCGGTATTCCCACGAGAGCAAAGGTCCGATCATCCGCGCCGCGCCCATATCGTCGCCATCAACAAACAATTGGCGGCCTACGGCGAACTGCCGGGCGTCACGCTCCTCGACATCAGCCCTAAATTGCTGCAACCGGACGGAGCTATCCCGTCCGAACTCATGAGAGACTTTTGCCACCCCACCGAGGCTGGTTACCAAATCTGGGGCAATGCGCTCGCCCCTTTGCTCGCCGCCGCTGTTCCCTCTTCCACCGCCACTTCTAAAAACCCGGCCCCTGCACCCGAGAAAGTATCCCTCTGGCCCGACCAGGCTCCGATCGGAGATGGAACGTTTGAAAAAGCCGAAGTCAACATCACCATCTATCGCCCTGCCAATCTTGCGCAAGCCAATGGAGCGTCGGCCGTCATTTGTCCCGGGGGCGGCTACGGTGGCCTCGTAACCGGTCCCGAAGGCAGCGGCATCGCGCACTGGCTGAACGCTCATGGCATCACCGGGATCGTCCTGGAATACCGTCTTCCCCACGGACGCCCGTTCGTTCCGCTGCTCGATGCACAACGCGCGATTCGCACCGTGCGCGCCCGGGCCAAAGATTGGGGCTGCGATCCTCAGCGCATCGGCATCATCGGCTTCTCTGCGGGAGGCCATCTCGCTTCCACCGTCGCCACGCATTACGACTCCGGCCACCCCGCCACGGCCGACCCGATCGAGCATGCCGGATCCCGGCCCGATTTCGCCATTCTGATCTATCCTGTCATCACCATGGGCGAGAAGACCCACCTCGGTTCGAGACAAAATCTACTCGGCCCTTCGCCCGCTACAGAGCTAATCGAATTCTTTTCTAACGAGAAACAAGTCACCGACACCACTCCTCCCACTTTTCTCGCCCATGCCCTGGACGACCAGGCTGTGCCGCCCGACCACAGTCGACTCTTCTACGAGGCCCTTAAGAAGCACAAAGTCCCATCACGCTACCTCGAACTTCCCTCTGGCGGACACGGGCTGAATGGATACAAAGGCCCGATGTGGGACGCCTGGCAAACCGGCGCTTTGCAATGGCTGGCTTCGATTGGCCTGATTCCGGAGAAGGATGCAGAGAATTCTCGATGATGCTCATGTTTCGGTCCTGCAGTTTTAGATTGTAGGCCGCAGTGCCCTCACTGGCGTCCTTCCGGTCATCACGAAGACGTGCGCCGAGCCTCCTGCTTCGCGTCATGTACGATCCACTGTAAGAATATCGAGCCGATTCTGCTCTTGAAAACAAACACCATCCGCTAATACCGCGCGCGTTTCGGCTTCCGATTGAGAGCCACTCAGCGATCCAGGTTAACGGGAGAATTGTTTCTCTCCGCAGCCGGTTTGCTATGGTCAATTTGCCCCGACCATCTTTGAGGCTAAGGGCCTGATCGGCCTGCTGAGACCCCGACCGTGCAAGCGTCGGTCCTCACTTTT
>JAQGOX010000454.1 GCA_028293365.1 Verrucomicrobiales bacterium
TCGGGGCGGCGGTGAATCTACCGGAATTTTACGAAGCGTTTGGCATCAAGGAAGGAACTCCGATGTGGCGCCCGACCGAAGACCGAGCAAAAATCTGGTAGATCTATGGGGAAGTCATTCGATAGAAGCGGTTGTTAAGCGGTGCCGGCGCGGTGACTTGAATGATTCCGGATGCGGGTGCTGTGACCTGCTCGATCGTCTGCCAGGCGGTCGAGCTGAGATCATCAATTTGCTGCAGAGTATAAGGAACGGCGGGAGCGCCGACACAGCGGATGCTTAAGGTGTTTCCCTGAATGCTGATTGATAACGTCGGCGCCAATGGTTCCGGCGCACCGGGCGAACCGCCGAACTGAACGCTGGCTTTCCATTGGGCGGGATCGCCGAAGTTTTCGGGTGTGACAGTTTCGTTGATGAGCACCAGAGAAGGTCCATTGCCGTCCGCCTGAGGTTGCCATGTGTCAAGGTAATGGAAGTCGAATACGGGCTCCTGCAATGGTCCAGAAAGCGCGATTCGTTCACCACCATTTGAAAGGTTTCCGCTATATTCGCCGGCAATGTTCGTGACGTTGAGATAGCGGGATCCGAAGGCGGCTCGATTCTTCACCAGGACCAGACGTTCGCCTGGAGCGAGAGAGGTAATTGCGTTTGTGGCGGTGAAAGTAAAATGGATTGCCCCGTCCAGTTGGAATCCATTCATGCTCACTCGAGCCACGCCGGTATTTTTCAGTTCAATAAACTCGAAATCATCTGAATCGAAACCGGTGTTCAGACCATCGCTCGGCGGATGAAACATGATTTCTGTGACTGCGATCGGAAGTGGATTCACCACAAAGGTTCGCTCGATGGTTCCAGACCAAATACTCTTTAATGGCGGGTTGTTTGCTCCGGTCAGCGCTGTATGGTTGGGGTTTCGAGCGCGGGCCACCAAGCGGACGTTATTGGTAATTGTAATCGGTCCGGAATAGAGCTTTGCCGCAGGGGAAACGTTTGTGCCCAGGGCGCTTTGGGCCAGTCGCGGATCGACACCGTCCAGGGTGTAGTAAACGCTCGCTCCCGTTGGGACTGTAAGCGAAACAGTCGAACCGCTGGCAATGATGACATTCGTTTCCGAAAGCGCGGGGTGTTTCACAAATTGGCTGTCCATAAAATCAACCCGGTTTGAAAGCCAGGTTTTCAAGCTGTTGATTTCGCCCTGAAAGCCTCCGCGCGGAGTTACCCCCCATCTCGACTGTTCGCGAGGTTGGGCTTTGCGCACTTTATTAGCGAGCTCATCGGTCAAGCGCCAGAGATTGGTGGTGCTGAAATCGGAAGTCCGTAATTCCTGATAACGGTCGATATACTCCTGGTAAAAATCTGGATCCTGGAACAAACGATTCCACCAGGTGTAATTGAAAAAATCGGTTCCAAGATCACTGGATTGCGATCGCCAAACGCGCGGATTTGCATCCCTCCCATCGGTCGAATTCAATGATCTGTCAAAATCCCAAAGTGGGCCGAAACGCAGTTTGTCCTGGCGGGGTTTGAAAAAATAAGCGCTCAGGCGCAAAGCATCCACATTGAACGTCAGAACATTGACCAGATGATGATCGATCCAGGAGGGCGCGTCGATATAGGCTCGGTAACCGTTCGTGGGGTTGCGGAAGTTGGGTCCGTAAAGAGCGTTGCCCAAGGCGTCCATGTACGATTGCAAATAATTGCGTTGGGGAGCGCGGGCAGACGTTTTGATTTCGAATTCCTTGGGGTCCAGGTAATCGATACTTTGGTTTGCGGCGCCGAAACCGGAGTCGCCGGGATCCGGGCGATCGATTTTCATCAGATAGCCGCCGGTCACTTGCGGCGAAAGAATATCCTCCTGATCCAGTTTTGGGATCTGAACGCGGTGGTCGCCGATTTTAATTTTCTCTTCGAGGACGTAAATGCCGTTGTAGCTGGCAGTCGTCACTGCCCCGAGTCCGCTCTGAACGAGATAGACTTCGACAAATCTTGTCCGGACCGATTCGGCTCCGATGTCACGACCGAGTGTTTGAGCGAAGGCGTTATGGATGAGGATCGGCTCATAATTGTTCGGTGCATAGAGGACCCAGTCGGACTCCGAAGGGAGATCGAGCAGTGGCAGATCTTTGCTGAAACCAAACTCATCCTGGAATTCAACCTTCATACTCACTTTCGGGTAGGATTCAGTGCTGGAACCGCGTGCCGCAATAACCGCCCGAGTTGCGAGGCTTGGATGGTTGGTCATTGAGGTCACTCCGTTCGTATTTGGCTCGAACACTTGAATTGCCGCAAAGATATCAACGTTTGCCGGGGGGCGACCGGCGTTAAAGTCGTCGATCAATAAAACTGGCAGGTCAGAAGTGAAGGAGGCCACAGGGTTGGACAACGGCACGAAAGTTTCACTTCTCAGTGGGCCTGGTAGAAAACCGCTAACGAATGCCCGTGCGCGGATTTGCGTGGCGGTGGTCAAAGCGAGGGCTTGATTAAATACGGGGGAAGATTCGGTCGGAATTGTGCCGTCGGTGGTAAAGTGAATGACTGCCGGGGAATTAGTAGTGGAGAGTGTGACAGATAAAGTGCCGAGGAAGGTCCGGCTCGTTTCGCTGAATTCGACCGCCGGTCCGAAACCCGATCCCTGGTCTGAATTTGGGTTTCCGGGAGTTGGTTTGGAGAAATAGCCGATCGTATCAGGGGCGCCATTCGCGCGGCCATATGAAACATCTTCTTTTTGGGCGGGATAATTCGTGAATGCTGAAATCGTTTCGCCTGAGGGATTGACCAGAGCCAGGAAGCCTGCCGCGTCGGAGGTCAATTTGAAATTGGTATGCAGTTGTCCAAGTCGGTTCGTGTCGCGCCCAGAAGCAAAGACCACCATAAACGAGTTGGGCGAGAGAGAAACCGCGGGGAATCTCCACCGTATGAGATTGGTGGCAGTGTCTGTAAGCGACCATCCGGCGAGACCGACGTTTTCAGAGCTCGAATTGTAGATCTCGATCCAATCGGGAGAATTACCGTCATTATCCTTGAGACTGCGGTGGTTGTCGGCCATGAATTCACTGATAAGAATTCCGGGCACTGGAGCGTTCGGATCCAGTATGTAGCTCCACGACCCGCCCGCAAATGGATGCGGGGTGGCGGCCCGATCGGTGATGCCGTGATTGGGGCGAAAACTCAATTGCACGGACCCGGCGGGCGGCTCCGGAAAAGCAAAAACGAATTGTCCTGGAGTTATTTCGACGACGTTCGTTGCGGCTTGTCCATTGATCAGCAAGTCTGCGGCCTCGACTCCATCGACGGCTTCGCTGAAATCGATTTCTACGGAAGAGAACTGACGCAATCGGGCACCTCCCAAGGGCAATATGCGATCCAGGATGGGCGCGCTTTCGTCCTGTGTAAAACTCAGGCTCGGATCCATTACAAAATCGCTGCTACCAGAAAGGCTAGCGTTGAAGCCGTGAATACAAATCAAATTTTTTCCAGGGCGAAGAACCGAAGCCGGATTGCTGATGGGATAATCGTCATAAGGCAAAGGCTCCGTGAACGTTGTGAACGCCGTCGCGTTATAGGGGGCGTCTCCAGGCGGAGCGTTAAATGGATCGATCGGGTTACCATTGATCCACGCGGAAAAGCCATCGTCAGAAAGGACGCGGAGGGTGAGTGTCTCTATATCGGCGGGGTTGGTGACGTTGAACGAATAACGAAAATAGATGCTGGTGTAATTGCCGCGCATGTCGGCAACCTCCGTGCCGGTGAGGGGTTCACCATAAAAAACGGGCATTGGACCGATTCCCCATGAGGAGTCGTCAAAATCGATTGCCCGCCAGGTGGAAAGATTGCCGGGAGTCGGTTCCTGGGTTCCTTTAAAGAAGCGCCAGGAAGCGCCAGCGGGAACAAAATCGCCCCCGATTACGTTCAAACAGATAAAAGTGGCGATTGTTAAGTCGAGCAGGCGGACGCAATAGTTGCGCGTGAGGCGACAAAATCTGAGCATTGCCGAAACTTAGCACTTTCAGGAGGAGAGGAAAGTGCCTTCTACAGAATTGTAATTTCCGTTCCGCGACGAAGGTCGATTTACCGCAGGATGCTGGAAGCGGAATCTTCGCGGCACCCATCAGTAAGCGGAATGCGCACATCGTAACGATCTTCCGGAAATTTGAGAACGATCTGCACATCGGTCAAATGGTGTGCGTTTGAATGTTTCATTGCGAGAGCTGTGCTTCCAAAAACGGCGGCTCCAGTTTGATCGGGAGTCCAGAATTGGTCTTCGGTGAGGTAGTTTTTGGTCTTACAATTTTGGATCAGAATTCTCATGCCCTTGCGTCACCGCCTGAGTTAGTAGAAACCCTGATGGCAACTACACAACTTACCCGAGGTTTGGCCCGGCGCAACCCCTGTCAGGAAGTTTTTTTGGTGATTGCGTTTATGGAGAGTGCCTCGAATTGTTTTCGAGCCACTTTCCAAGCTTCGGAATCCTGGGGGTCAAAACGCTCCATGCTATAGGAGTTTCGAACGACGGCTCTGGCGGAGGGAAGCGAATCCAAGTGATTCAATGCTAAAGCCTGGACAAGAATGTTTCCAGCCGCAGTTGCCTCAGTGGGCCCGGCGAAGACAGTCACTCCAGTGGCATTGGCGGCGAACTGGTTTAAAATTTTATTTTTACTGCCGCCACCGACGATATGAAGGCGATCGATGCGCTGACCCGTTAATTGTTCGAGTTGTCTCAATATGCGGCCATATTGGAGGGCGAGGCTTTCCAACGCACACCGGATAATTGCGCCGTGCGAAGTGGGAGTTTTTTGTCCAGTTTCCTGGCAGAAATCAGCAATGTTCCGCGCCATGTTGCCGGCTTCAAGGAAGCGTGGGGCTTCGGGGTCAATCAGTGCGGCGAACGACGGAGAATCAGCAGCGAGCTGGGCCAGGGTCGTGTAGTCGTAATCGTGTCCTTCGTGCTGCCAGGCGCGGCGACATTCCTGCACAAGCCAAAGCCCGACAATGTTTTTGAGCAAGCGAACGGTACCGCCATAGCCGAGTTCATTGGTGAAATTCAAATCACGACATATTTCACTGAGAACTGGTTTATCCAGTTCGACACCCATCAATGACCAGGTGCCAGAACTCAGGTAGGCCCAGTTTGAGCCCTCGGCGGGTATGGCCGCGACGGCCGCGCCGGTGTCGTGCGAGCAGGTGGCGATTACCTCAATCTCGGGAAGCTCCGACGGATTCGCCAGTTCCGGTTTTAAATGGCCAATCCGAGTTCCCGAGGCAACGGTTTCAGGCATGATTCGGCGGGGCACACCTATTGCATCAAGGAGTTTTTGCGACCAGCAGGATTGCACTGGATTGAAGCACTGGAAGGTGCTCGCCAGCGATTCTTCGGCCCTGGCCACTCCCGAAAGGTAAAAGTTGAATGCGTCTCCAATGCCAAGAAGCAACTGGGCATCCTCCAGACGCTCCGAAGGTTCTGACGCCAATTGGTAGAGGGTGTTGATCGGCATGAACTGAATTCCGGTTTCCGAAAAAATGGATGGCCAATCCACGCGCGAGAGGGTTCTTTCAACTCCGAGCCTGGTGCGCGTGTCCCGGTAATGAAAGGTCGGTGCGATCAGTTGCTGATTGCGATCAAAGAGGACATAGTCCACACCCCACGAATCGGTGCTGATGCTGGAAATAGGAAGCTTGAGCGCGCCGGCTTTTTTGAGGCCCGTCCGGAGTTCGCTAAGTAAACCTTCGATGTTCCAATGTAATCCCTCCGAAGACTGGAGCGGGATGTTCGGAAAACGGTGAATTTCGAGGAGTGAAAGCTTGCCGTCGTCGAGCGTACCCATGATCAAACGACCGCTCTCGGCGCCCAGGTCACAAGCCAAATAATGTGTGGCCATCTCGGGCTATTAAAACGCGCGGCATTCGTGCTGTCGAGTTTTGTAAAATGTGCCCCGGGTTTTTAGGCGTGATTAAAAGCGTGAGGAATCCATCAAGTTTTCCGCCCCTCTGCGCTCCATTGCGCTTCAACTTTTGATTACAATCAAGTTCCCAATGGTTGTTTTCGATTCCAGATGAGTCAGTATTTTAATTTATCCCGGCCATGTGGTTTTG
>JAQGOX010000480.1 GCA_028293365.1 Verrucomicrobiales bacterium
TTGGCGGTCGCCCCCTGGATCCGAAGTTGCATGGAGTCATTGCCGAGCAATCCAAGTTTCAACTGCGCGGGCAAAATCGAAATTGAAGTCGAGGGCAGGCCCGATGAATTATTTGCGATTCGGATGCCCGCCCCGATATCGGCACCGGAAAGAGGCGCGATTTGGAATACACCCAGGTTGATCGGACTGATTCGTCCGGAAACAGCGATCGACGGGACGACGCTGTTGAAATCCAGGGTGCCTCCGGAAATGGCCACGCCTCCAGGGAGGTTGGCACTGACCGGGCCGATGTGTGCACGCATTTCCGGAAGTCCAGCATCGCGGGGAAATACGGCGAGCTCAGCATTTGGAATTGAAAAATAATTTCCAAATTTCAAATTGGCTTTGAGGGCAGCCCCGCCGCGGCGTTTTGCTTCGCTGATCGGGCCATCGCCAGTGGCACCCGGCTGGAATCTTGGAGAGTAGGCATAGACCGTCGCGCTGGCGGAACCGTCTACAGCGAGGTAGCTGGCGAGAGCTGGCGGAATATGGAGATTCTGTAACGCCGCTTCGAGTGAGACTTTCGGCATGTTATTAATGCACGCATTTTCGATATCGGAGAGGAGCGTCTGCGCAGCCCCTGCATCGGAGGCGTTTTGCGCAATTAATTGCTGGAGCCGCGTCACGTAAGGAGCGAATGCTTTTTCGATCGCTGCTTCCGGGCGCTGGCGGATTTCGAAGGCGAATGTGGCCTGATCCACGAGCTGCCGCACCCAGGCGTTTTGACCGAGCCCGGCGTCAACCCGGAAATAGGCGTCGGTCGAGTTTCCATCGCCCAGAACTGCGACCATGTGCGCGTCTGCCACATCCACGCCCAGCAGCTTGCCGTGAAACTCGCCCTGCATGAACATTTCGCTTAATGGGTACAGGGGCGTGGTCCGAATGCTTTGCACATCTTGAGCCATCAACGATTGCATCAATTCAAGAGGCGAGAGGACCACTCCATCTTTCTGGAACGCAGGCGGATTCGGTGCGGGAATGTAAAAGCTGAGAGTTCCCGCTTCGGTATTCTTCAATACATAATCGTTCACGTAAGTGAACCCGGCCATCAGACGTTGCAACAATTGATTCGTCGCACCGATCATCGTGAAGAATTCCTGCGGCACCGTTTCGTAGAACGCGCGTGGAATGTCGAGGTAACCGGCGCCGATAATTCCGCCATACGGGAAATAATCCTTCGTCAGGCTCAAGCTCTTGCTCTGATACAAAGTTCTTTCAGGCGAACCTTCGGGGAAGATTTGCGCCAGGTCTGTGATATTCCCTTTCCACAACGAGTTTCCAAGCAATTGCGCGCGCAACGACGCCTGCAGGATCTGCTCCTGCGAGAGCAGGCCTTGTCCGCGGAGATCGGGATGCACCCAGCCCGGTTGACGGATCAGGGGATGATTGGTCAAGTCAGGATTGACCGCGCGGGCGGCCGCGCGGGCGAGTTTGAAACCCATCGGCGAGAGCTCATAGGCGGCGGTATAAGTCGAATTTTCCAGCATGCTGGCAAACTGATCCTTCGCGAAGTTGAAGGCAGCTTGTGGCGAGCTAAGTTTTCCGCTCAGTCCGGCAACGATTGCTTTGCCAAAATCCGGGAAAACTTCGGAATACCCGAACGTCGCGTTATCAGCCGGAGGAATCAAAGCGGCCATGCGCGGATCCAAAAGCATCATGGAGGGCGAGAACGAAAACGTGGCATCGCGACCGAATTTGTTGAGTCTGTACTGCACGGTGCCGTAGTCAGCCCCCATCGGAATACCGAACAGTTTCGGCTTCACCTGGCCGCACATCAACATTTCCGGATTGATGCGATCGATGATCAATCCGACGGCGTCGCGGGCCGTGAGCAATACCTGATCGAGATCAATCGGGAGGCGGTCAGGGGCGATCTGGAACAATTCAGCCATAAACGCGATCTTCTGCTCCGGACTGAGTTGGGTATTGAGAAACGTTCCGACATCTGCCTGCACCGGTGGCAATTGCAATTGAGGCGCGACGTGCCGAATGATATCATCGATCACTGGCCGAGAGAGTTTCACCACGAGGTTTGCGAAAATCTGCAGAACGCCGCTCACGCATTCATCGCATTTCAGGGCCGCTTTGAGGTATCCAAGTTCGAGCGGTCCAATCGCTACGTGGAGATCTCCGCAAATGCTTGGGTTCGGAAGACCTTTCGCGTCGGTGGCGGCGACGAACACTTTACCAATACCAACCGGTACGCCGAGCAGGTTCACTTTCCCGGCGACTCCGGCTGTTCCGGTTGTGCTCAATGTTCCTTCACCGGTGATCGAAAGAAAACTGGAGACAGCAAGGTGGCTCATCGTTCCGCTCACAGTGAAGTTCACATCGACGCAGGGGAGCCCCGCGTACACGATAGCGCGAAGCTTTTCATAGATGACCGAGGCAACCCTGGAGTTTCCAATCGAGACGGCGAGGAGATCGCGGTATGAATTTTCGATGGTGTCGAACGTCTGCGTTTGAAGCTGACGGAGGCGGGTGACATTTCCGCTTCCCAGTGCCGGATCAGGATCGGGAATGGTTTCATCAAGCTTCACTCGGAGCATGTGCGCCAGATCCACCGCAATATTCTGTGACACATTCAGGAGGTTCTGAATTCTCTCTTCCGTAATCCCGAACACGGTGTTCAAAGTTCCTTCATCGATGGAAGTGAACTTTGTGATGATTCTACCGGGATATAATTGCGAATCAGGGTGCGGCTGGCAGAAAATGTTAACCGTGGCGGGGGGACAATCTCCCGGGCAGGGAATGGTTTGAGCGGCGGCTTGCATCGTCAGTTCGCCGGTTCCATCCGAGCGCACGCGAGGCACGGCCTGAAGCTGTCCCTCTGCGAAGCGTTGGCCGTAATCGCGCAGTTGCGCCCAACTCATGGGAGCGATCGGGAATGGGGGCACGCCCGCGGGAAGCTGAAGGGGATTTGAGATCGGTTTGCCATCCGCATCCATGTAGGTGGAGAAGGCACACGGGTCCGCTTTGCTGTTTACAAACGAAAATCCGCCGGATGCTCCCGAGATGATAAATCCCGTTTGGGCCAAAGGAATCCCCACGCTGCCGGCGTTGACATCCACGCACATTCCAATCGGCCCCAGTAAATTGAA
>JAQGOX010000501.1 GCA_028293365.1 Verrucomicrobiales bacterium
GAAAACGATCCAGGCAATCGCCGCCTGCGCATTGCTGCACCGGCTGGAAAAAGCCAAACGGGTTCTGGTGATCACCCCTGCTTCATTGAAAACTGAATGGGAAGAGCAAATTCAAAAATTCTCATCCCTATCGTGCCAACTCGTCTTTGGCCCGCGCGCGGAACGCCGAAAAGCTTACTGCAATCCGGTGTTTTTCACCGTCGTTAATTACGAACAAATGCTCGCGGATTCATTGGAAGTCAATCAATGGCTCAGGCCTGATGTAGTGGTGTTGGATGAAGCGCAACGCATTAAAAACTGGAGCACGAAGACTTCGCAGGCGATTAAGCGATTGCGCAGCCGTTACGCGTTCGTGCTGACTGGGACGCCCATCGAGAATCGCATCGACGAATTGCACTCGATCATGGGTTTCATCAATCCAACCGTGCTGGGCTCCTTGTTCCGATTCAATCGCGATTTTTATATACTGGATGAACGCGGCCGGCCGGCGGGATACCAGAATCTTGATAAGCTGCATGAGCGAGTCGCGCCCTATATCTTGCGACGCCGCAAATCAGCCGTGGAAACCGAACTTCCAGCCCGCACCGACCGCACCTTTTTTGTTCCGCTAAGCCCGGAGCAAAAGGGAGCATATGACGATCACGAAGCACAGGTAGCGCGACTGACATCAATCGCAAAGCGCCGTCCCCTGACCCAACAGGAACAGGACAAGCTGATGAGGGAGCTGGCCATGATGCGAATGATCTGCGATACGAATTACATACTTAACCCGGAGGAACGGGCCTGTCCCAAACTGAAGGAATTGCAAAACATCCTTGAGGAATGCCGTGATAATGAAGAGGTCAAAGTAATCATCTTTTCGGAATGGCAAAGGATGCTGGAACTGGTGCGGGAACTATGCGAGTCCCTCAAACTGGGTTACGCCTGGCATACCGGCTCGGTTCCGCAACTCCGCCGCCGCGGGGAAATTCTCGCCTTTAAAAATGATCCGAAATGCCGCGTGTTTTTAAGCACCGATTCAGGCAGCACCGGTCTGAACCTGCAGGTTGCCAGCGTCGTGGTTAACTGTGACCTGCCCTGGAACCCGGCGAAACTGGAGCAACGCATCGCCCGAGCCTGGCGCAAGCATCAACTTCGCTCGGTCACAGTCATCAATTTGGTTTCCGAAAAAACTATCGAGCATCGCATGCTCGGGACGCTCGCAAATAAGCAGGCGCTCGCGGACGGGGTTCTGGACCAAATGGGCGACCTTAAAGAAATAAAACTGCAATCCGGGGGACAATCGTTCATCGCGAAAATCGAGCAATTGATGAACACTACCGCGCCGATCCAAAACCAGGCTGTTCGAAAACCGCTTCCAGTCGATCGCTCGCTCGGATTCGCGCAAATGGCGCGGGAGCGTTTGGGCGAAACACTGGTCCGTTGTGAAGAGCGTTTTCCCCAAAGCACTCCACATTCCGTCCTCATCGCAGTCGTGGACCGCGACGCGCCCGGCTGGAAGGTAAAACTCGAATCGCTTCATCAGGAATTTTTCGGTCCGGGCCTCTCCGATCCTCTGGCGCCGACCGAACTTCAAGTCATCGACCGGGCTACGTTTGATGCCTTGGAACAAATGATCAGTCTCGGCCTGATCACCTCCAGCAGCCGCGTGAACCGCCTCCTTTTTCCCGACGGAGCTTCGGCCCCACCGGCTCTTTCCGCCGAACAACAACAAGCGATCGATGCATTCAAACTTCAAGCGGGACGGAAAATTAAGATGGCGCGCCTGCTCGTTGATGGAGAATTACTGGATGAAGCCCGCGAATCATGCATGGAAGCCGCCCTGCTCCGCACCAAAGGTTTAGCGGTCGAAAAGAGGTTTCCAGAGCCATTGGAATTCAAGAATATTTTCACACAGCCTTATGCCATTTGCTGGGATCCATCCAGCGTGGAAATCCTGCGCGCGCTCGATAATGCGTCTGGCGATTACAACAACGCAGTTCGCGCCGTCGAAACGGCGCTTAAGTCTTAGCTGCAAAACTTCACGCCAGGAAAATGAAACACGTTAACGACTTTTTTGCTCTTGCCGTCCTCCTGTTACTTGCCGGTCTGATTGCGAACGCGGCGGAGGTTTCTACGTCGGCTTCCATCTCGATCCAGGCATTTTCAATACCGCAGGTAAAGCAAGATTGGGGTGATCCCAATGCAATGGATCAGGCGGCTGTCTTGGAACGCACGATGCGGCCTTTCAAGGGCGAAAGCCATCCCGGAGTCAACACGCGCACCTTAACCGGCAAGGTCATGTGTGGTTACCAAGGTTGGTTCTCAGCCGAAGGAGACGGCGATGCGCGCGGATGGACGCATTGGGGTGGTCGCAATGGGTTTCAGCCGGGAAGCTGTAATATCGATCTTTGGCCGGATATGAGTGAGTTGGACGCCGACGAACGATTCACCACGCCGTTTCTGCACAAAGACGGCCGCCACGCGGAGGTCTTCAGCGCGTTTAATCGCAAGACCGTTTTACGGCATTTCAAATGGATGCAGGACGCCGGGATCGATGGCGTATTTGTGCAGCGGTTCATCGTAGATCTTTCAAATCCCCGGGGAGCACGGCATTTCAACGTCGTGCTCGACCACTGCCGGGAAGGAGCGAATCTTTTTGGACGGACTTATGCCGTTATGTACGACTTGAGCGGATTGGGTTCGAATCAAATGAACCGCGTTAAAGATGATTGGAAAAATCTTGTCGACCACATGCAAATCACCAAAGACCCCGCTTACTTGCATCATGCTGGAAAACCGGTGGTATCCGTTTGGGGTTTCGGCTTTAACGACCGGCGCAAATATACGCCGGAGGAAGGGCTCGATTTGGTCGATTTCCTCAAAAACGATCCGAAATATGGCGGCTGTACGGTCATGCTCGGGGTTCCCACTTACTGGCGAGCGTTGGACCATGACTGCGTTAACGACGAAACGGTCCACAAACTCATCCTCAAGGCAGACATTGTGAGTCCCTGGACGGTGGGGCGTTATTCAAATCCTGACCAGGCAACACGATACGCAACGAACACGGAGGCGCTCGACATTCGCTGGTGCCAGGAAAAAGGTAAAGAGTTCATGCCGGTGGTCTTTCCCGGTTTCAGTTGGCACAACATGAATTCGCGCTCGCCGTTGAACCAAATTCCTCGATTGAAAGGCCAGTTTCTCTGGACGCAATTCGCGCAGGCAAAAAAAACAGGAGCAACCATGGTCTACCAGGCGATGTTCGATGAAGTGAACGAAGGGACGGCGATTTTTAAATGCACCGACGATCCACCCACAGGAGCATCCCAATTCGCTACGTTTGAGGGATTGCCCAACGATTTCTATCTGAACCTTGTGGGCAGAGCATCGCGCATGATTCGCGGAGAAACGCCAATCGTTGAGGCCGTGCCTGCGGTTCCCTAAACTTTAAGCAGGATTAACGCATCGAACTGCTTTCCAATGGCCGAGCAGGCCGATGGGTTCGATGGTTTCAATCTCCAACCCTGTGTCGCGCATTAGTTTACGTAGATTCAGATCCGTTCTGAAGCCAATCCGGTAACAGAGTGGCGAGATAATCTTGTCGAAAGTGCCCATCACTGGGTGCTCGCTTTGAAAATGATTCAAAAAAACGATATATCCGCCCGGTTTGCAGACGCGCCGCATTTCCCGAACCGCCTGAACCGGATCCGGAACGGTGGAAATGAAATAGGCCGCCAAAACCCGGTCAAATTGGCCATCAGGAAATTCGAGTTTGTTGGCATCCATTTTGAGGAGCTGGACTTTCTTCAAACCGAGCGTTTCCGCACGCTTTTTCGCCTGATCGAGCATTTTTTGGGAAAGATCGATCCCAGTGATTTCGGCATATCTGGGCAATAAAGGCAGTGATAAGCCAGTCCCCACCCCTACTTCGAGGAGTTTTGCTCCGGGAAAGAGATTAAGTAATTCCGGGCCGAGTTCACGGCCGCTTTGAAAGACTTTCCCAAAGAGAAAGTCATAAACCTTGGAGTAGCCGTCATAGACCCTCTCGATGTATTCCACGCTCATATTTGCATTTACCGGAGCCGGGACGCATCGTAGCGAAAGAGTTGCTTCTAGCAAGCCCAACCGTTCTGAGATTTTTCGGTGGGTTGCGAAGCGGCCGCGAACCAATGTCAGGCAAATCAAGTTCGGCCCCGTCAGCGATTGACCAAACGTTCAATTTTATTTCTTATTCAGCCACAACACTTTGTCACCGGAGGTTTATCCAATTAATATGACCGCGAACGTCGAAGAGGCCGCCGATACCTACCACAAACTCCTCCACAACCTGGAAACGGTTATGCGGGGCCAGTCCGGAACTATTCGACGGCTCCTGGCGGCGTTCGGAAGTGGCGGGCATGTTCTGATCGAGGATTACCCGGGAACCGGCAAGACCACGCTCGCTAAGGCACTCGCAGGATCGATTAAAGCTGATTTCAAACGGGTTCAATTCACACCTGACGTTTTGCCATCGGATATCCTCGGTGTGTCGATTTTCAACCAGCGCGACCAGCAGTTTCAATTTCATCAGGGCCCCGTTTTCACGAATGTTCTTTTAGCAGACGAGGTGAACCGCGCCTCCCCTCGCACTCAATCGGCACTGCTCGAGGCGATGGCGGAAAATCAAGTGACGGTCGAAGGAGAACGTCGCGGGCTCCCCGAACTGTTCTTCGTCATGGCGACGCAAAACCCGATTGAATTTCGGGGGACCTATCCCCTGCCAGAGGCGCAGATGGACCGGTTCGCGATGCAACTACGCCTCGGATACGTGACAGCCGAGGACGAAGCGGCCATTCTGACAGATCAGACACTGGAAACTCCTTTGGATCGCCTGAATGCGTGCGCTTCAACAGCTCAAGTTCTGAGCGTGCGTGCGGCCGCCCGAACGGTCCGCATTTCCGACGAATTGAAAACCTATATCGTCGCCCTCGTCCGCGGGACGAGGTCAGTGTCAGGGGTGCAACTGGGCGCCAGCCCGCGAGCGTCTCTAGCCCTGATGAAGGCGGCGCAGGCATTGGCCTTGTTCGATGGAAGCAGCTTTGTCGCGCCGGAACATATTCAGGAACTCGCGGTACCGATCATCGCGCATCGAGTTTCGATTGATCCTCAAGCGCGTTTTACAGGGCTCACCACAGTTGCAATCGTGGAAGAAATCATAAAAAAAACGGCCGTTCCGGCCTGACATAAGCCCATGAGACTGTTCCAACGATGGCTCTATCGAAATTACTGGGTTTCTTCAAGCGCAGCGCATTGGTTTGGCCGACGTTTTACGCCAGGTGGCCTTTTGGTGTTTGCAACCATGCTTATCTGCGGAGCCATCGGTCTCGATACGAACCAGAATCTAGCCTATCAGGCTTTTGCTCTTTTAGGCTGCATCGCTCTCGTTTCCGCAATATTGAGCGGTTTCCCGGCGCCACTCCTCCAAATCAAACGAAAACTGCCGCGGTACGGTACGGCCGGGCAGCCGTTGCAGTATAAAATGGTGCTGACCAATCCCAGCGGGCGGCAGCAACATTCCGTTTCGCTCATCGAGCACTTCGGCGACCCGCGGCCAACCCTGGCTGAATTCCTGCAAATCCCGGAACCTGGGGAAAAATCACGCAACCAGGTGGATCGGCGCTTTGGCTATTTTCGGTGGCGCTGGCTTGTGGCCAGGAAAGAGATGGCTCGGACCAAAATCAGGGAAGTCCCTTCCCTTCCCCCGCGATCAGGCACCGAAGTTCCGGTGGACCTGACACCCTTTAAGCGAGGCAAACTGCGGTTTACCGGTATTTCAATTTCGGTTCCCGATCCATTCGGGCTGGTGCGCAGGCATCGGGAAATCGTAGCCGAGGAACAGGTTTTAATTCTGCCCAGGCGTTATGCAGTCGCTCATCTGGACCTTCCGGGCAAGATGCAATATCAGGCCGGTGGTGTAAGTTTGGCCACAGCCGTTGGACAAGCTGAAGAATTTATCGCGCTGCGGGATTACCGGCGTGGCGATCCGCTGCGGCATATCCATTGGAAAAGTCTCGGTCGAACTGGCAAACTTATCGTGAAAGAATATCAGGACGAATATTTTGTTCGGCATGCGCTGCTGCTGGATACGTTTTTGGATTCTCCCGATGCGGAATTATTCGAGGAGGCAGTCTCGGTTGCCGCATCATTCGCAACCGTCATTCCGAATCAGGAATCGTTGCTGGATTTAATGTTTGTCGGTCCGCAGGCCTATTGTTTCACCAGCGGACGGAACGTGGGACAGGTCGAGGAAATGCTGGAGATTCTCGCAGGCGTGCAACCTTGCACAACTTCAGGCTTCGATTCCCTTTCAAATTTGATTCGCAGGCATGCCGCTGAAATCAGTGGATGCGTCTGCGTTTTCCTGCGATGGGATGCCGAACGCATCGGGCTCATAAACAAATTGAGGGCTGTTGGGGTGCCTTGCGATGTTTATGTGATTACACGGAATCCCTCGACAATTCGGGCGTTAAGTGATTTCGATCCGGGCATTCATCTGTTGGAACCGGGGAGAATTGAAGAGAATTTGAATATGCGGCCGGGCAATCAATCCGGAATTGGCCATAACCAGCGGGAAGGAAGGCTTGCCGCGTGAAAACCCCGGTTGGATTGATGACTTTAGCGCTCCTGTTCTGGGGTTGGCGCACCAATCTCTGGTGGTTTGCCGTGCCCATGGCGCTCCTTCTGGATTTGAGCACATTAGTCCGTCGTAAATGGGATTTACGAGAAAAGGATTATTGCCGGATCTGGGACCTCTGCACTTTATTCTCGGTGGGCGGAGCAGTTTATCTCTACAGCTCGGGCACCACTCCGGCGTCCGCTTTTTTGTTTTTTCAGTGGATGCCGATCTTTCTTTTTCCGATGGCACTCGGACAGGCTTATGGCTCGGGCGAGAATCTCAAAACGAGAGTATTTTCCTGGTTCCTCCGAAAACGCGCTGCTGCATCGGAACCAATCAATGTTTCCTGGTTCTTTTTGGCACTATGTTGTGTTGCGGCGGGAGCGGCCAACCTTCGTGATCCGTGGTTCTACATTGGGGTTGTTATTCTTGCGGGATTGTCACTGTCGGGCGCCAGACCTTCACGATTCTCGTTCCATGCCTGGGCGACCTGCTTCGTATTTGCGTCTCTTCTCGGGTATTTCGCGCACGGTCAGATCCATCAGTTGCAGGGGTATCTGGAGCAAAAAACTGCGGAAGCATTTTCAAGGTTCATGCGGAAGGAATTCGACCCCGCGGAAATGCGCACAACCATGGGACAGATCGGAAACCAAAAACAGTCCTCTCGAATTGTGCTTCGAGTAAATGCGGTTGAAGGGCCGGTTCCCTCTTTGTTGCGCAGCGCCAGCTATACGACCTTCCAGGATGCTACCTGGCGCGTGGTGCGCGGCGATTTCAGCCCCCTCCCCACCGAATCGGACACCACCACTTGGAATCTGCCGAATACCAATCGAACTCCGAGTCTGGTTCAAATTGCCTGTTATCCACCCCCTCGCCGGGCGGTGCTCGCGCTCCCGAACGGAGCAGCCCGGATCTTGAACGCTCCGGTGAACGCCGTCGAAACGAATCGACTCGGCACGGCACGGGTGTTGGAGGCGCCCGGCTTGCTCAGCTACAGGGTGCATTTCGATGAGCAGCGCAGCTTCGACGGCGAACCCGATAATGCTGATTTCGAAATTCCTACTCGTGAATGGTCCCTGATCACTGATATCGCGAAGCAACTCGGGCTCAGCAAGCTGTCCGATGATGAGAAACGAACCGCGATAGTTAATTATTTCGAGAAAAACTTCCGTTATACCACCGACCTCCCCGCCAGCCGTTCGCGTTCGAGAGGAAAAACCCCACTGACAATCTTTCTAAAGGAGACTCATGCTGGACATTGCGAATATTTCGCCACTGCGGCGACTCTTTTATTACGCGCTGCCCACATCCCCGCACGTTACGCCACAGGATACTCCGTGCAGGAGCGCCATAATGACACTTACTTCGTTCGCGATCGGCATGCGCACGCCTGGAGCCTCTATTTCGAAAATGGATCATGGCATGATCTGGATGCCACTCCCGCAGGCTGGGGCGCTCTGGAACAGAAAGAGGCATCTCTGTTCGAGCCAGTTCGCGATCTATTCTCCGGGATCTGGTACCGGTTTTCACTCTGGCGTTGGAACGCGGACAAGAGTTGGATTAATAGTGCGGTGCTGTTCTCCGTGGCGGGAGCGGGGGCGTTGCTATCCTGGCGTCTTTTTTTCCGGAAGCGGACCCCTGGCGATTCCTCACTTCCCAAAAAGCGGCAGATCGGAGCAGATTCAGAGCTTTTTCTGATCGAAAAAGCCCTTGCCCGAAAAAAATTGCATCGTTCGCCGCATGAGACATTCCGTCAATGGTTTCAACGGCTGCGGCATAGTCTCCCAGCAGAACAGCTCGAAAAAATCGAACCGATATTGGTCATGCATTACAAATATCGGTTTGACCCGGGTTCCCTCACCGGAGCGGAGCGGATGCAATTAAAAACGTCCGCGCGCGAATGGCTCCGTTAGCAGGTATCGAGCGTGCAGCTTGCCGTAAAAACGGACAAACGTCAGGACTTCCACGATGGGACATCGAGAAACGCTCTGATAAAAAAGCTCGCTCCCGCCCGTATATCATTGAGCGCCAGCGCCCTTTAAAACAGACGATGCATGAAGTGGAATCGAAATTTTTTTACCCTGATAACCGGAATTATTTCAGCATCGTTCTTTGAAATCGACGCAAAAGCTGATTTAGCACCCAAACTTGCCGCCGTGATGGTAAG
>JAQGOX010000564.1 GCA_028293365.1 Verrucomicrobiales bacterium
GAAATGCGTAAAAGCGTGGGTTTGTGGAAAGGTTAGTTTTCATTTTGGGCTGGACCAAGTTCAATAAGAGTTTATGTCGGGTCACGAACCGATTACAAGAATTTGCATACTCTGGATGGAAGCGGGCGTTGTCGGAGAAAGTGTGGTGGCGATCAGACTTGTGTCTCCGTTCAAGCGGACGAGATCGCCAATGCCGTTGGCGTTGGTAAAGCCGCCAATGATGAGAAGGGCACTCGAATTCCCGCGGCGTTGATACTCGGATACCTCGCCGCCGGACGCGACCAAACAGCGATTATGCGAGAGTTTCCGGATCTCCAGCCTGCCGACATCGCCGCCTGTTTGGATTTCGCTCGTGACCTTGCGACCTTTGAAGATGCGGCCGCATGAGGCTGCGGTTTTTTGCCGACCAATGTGTTCCCAATGAGGTAAGTGATTTTGCCCCAGAAGTACGGGTTCTTGGAAAATGGGCTTGAGAAAAGGCGTGTTTCGAGGAAGCTATATCAGTTCGGTTGAAACAGTATGACGGCAGACCAAATCATTGAAGACATCAAATTACTGCCAAGGGATGAACAATCGCGGGTGGTGCAGTTTGCGGTTGAACTGACGCGCAGGCGCCAACTCCCGGCGGAGGATTTAGTCGTTATCGCTCAAAAGATGCTTGAAACGAACGACCCTGCGGAGAAGAAGCGGTTGGAAGATGACTTAACGCGCGGTTTTTACGGCGATTAGCTTTTAGGACATGCCGCGTGTTCGCCGTGAAAATCTGCCGCGGGCTCTTTGGACACACCTTTTAGGGCGTATGCACCAACGCGAGATCTCCCTGCAACAGCTTTATCTGTTTTCAAAATGGTTGGAAAGTGAGCCGGAAGTTCCAAGTGGGCCCTGGTTCAAACGATTTCCAGAGATGACGGTCTGTGGTGAAGGAGAGTGGGTGAAAACCTTTCTGATTGCTGCCCAGACGCCAGTGGGCAAGGAGCTTCCCTAGAGAGCCGGGCCATATTCCCACCGCGTTGGATTACCTATTAAAACGATTCAAGCCAACCCGGTTTGCGGAAGCGGTTCAGCGGGCGCGGGAGCTAATTGCCAACAAACGTGCGGGCGTAGCGGCCCGCAGGCTGCTCGCGCTCTTACCTTCGGTTCAAATCAACTGCCGTTTCTCGCGCAACCGAATCGATTGCGTGACTGAAGGCTCACGACGGCTCACAAAAAGGGAAAGATTGATTATCGCGAGTGGGGTTGCCAGGCAGCATGCCCTGAGCTCTGCTATTGAGCGGTTGAAAAACTTCCAACCAGTGCCATCTTACCCCGGGGAGGAGCTGAAATGGTATGAAGAAATCTGAAGGACTGAACCATCCTGTTACCCGTCGCACGTTTGTTAAATCTGTTGCTGCTGCCGGACTTGTCGCCGGAATTGGACCCCACTCATGGGGTGAGGAAACACGAAATGGCGACATGATCTACCGTGTCCTGGGCCGCACTGGTGAGAAGGTATCCGCTATTGGTTTGGGCGGTTCGCATATCGGCAAATTAAAGGACGAAAAAGAATCCCTCGCCTTGATTCGCAGCGCCATAGATCGGGGCCTGACCTTCATGGATAACAGTTGGGACTACGATGAAGGCAAGTGCGAAACCTGGATGGGAAAAGCTTTGCAGGACGGTTACCGGGACAAAGTCTTTTTGATGACCAAGATCGATGGGCGGACGAAAAAGGCCGCCGCCAAACAGATCGACGAATCACTAAAACGCCTTCAAACCGATCATGTCGATTTGCTTCAGCATCACGAAGTTATTCGAATGGAAGATCCCGATCGGATTTTTCGGGAAGGAGGCGCGAACGAGGCCCTGATCGAAGCCCGAAAGGCTGGCAAAATCCGATATATAGGCTTCACCGGTCACAAAGATCCGCACGTTCATTTAAGAATGCTCGAGGTCGCGGCCGAGCATGATTTCCACTTCGACACCGTGCAAATGCCTTTAAATGTAATGGATGCGCATTTTCGGAGCTTTGGTCATCACGTTCTACCCAAACTGGTCGAACAAGGAATCGGTGTTTTGGGAATGAAATCGATGGGAAGCGGCGTGATCCTCGAAAGCAACACCGTAAAGCCAATCGAATGCCTTCACTACGCGTTAAGCCTTCCAACCTCCGTAGTGATCAACGGAATCGATAGCATGAAGCTGCTTGACCAGGCGTTCGAAGCGACTCGGACCTTTAAACCAATGGACGAACGGCAAATCGCCAGTTTACTCGCGCGAACTGAACAAGCGGCAAAATCCGGTAAATTTGAGCTGTTTAAAACGGACAACCGATTCGATACCACCGCGAAAAAACCCGAATACCTGGGATAGCAGTCTATTTGCCCTTAAAACGATGCATGGTCGCCCGTTTCAGTTCGCGATCTGAATCGCGCTCTTTCATCGCCTGGCGTTTGTCAAATTGCACCTTTCCTTTGCCAACGCCGAGCGCGACTTTGACCTTGCCATTTTTCCAGTAGAGCGAAAGCGGGACAATCGCATTCCCCTCGACCGCGGCGAGGCCGAATAATTTACGAATCTCGCTCTTATGAAGAAGCAGCTTCCGGACTGACTTGGGCTGGTGATTCTCCCGATTGCCAAACAAATACTCATCGATGTGGCAATTGTGGAGGAATGCCTCGTCATTCTCGACTCGCACGAACGCATCCGCGATCTGCGCTTTCCCCGCTCGCAATGACTTGACCTCTGTTCCGCGCAAAGCCAATCCGGCCTCAAACGTTTCGAGGATAAAATAATCCCGGCGCGCTTTGGGGTTCGTTAAAATGTCAGCCATAAAAAAAGAGAGCCAGAAGAGGATCTCTTCTGGCCGGTGACATTCATGGGAAATTTAAGCCTTTTTACGCTTCTTCGGCTCGTTCAAGACGCCTTCTTCGCCGGGCTTTTCGACCAGTTCAAAATCCAATTTTCCCTCGACGATCTCGAGCATAGCGATATCGCCTGCACCGAGACCGGCCACATCTTCGAGCATCGGACGGCCACTTGGGCCGCCACCGACACCGGTGAGTTGGCGAACGCGCCGGGAAACCAGGTTAACCAAAATGTTGGGGTTACCAACCTTCTCCAGAGCTTTTTTGCAAATATCGCTATTCAATTAATCCTCTCGTTTAAACCAAAGGACTAACAAGGTAGCCGGAATGAAGAACAACGCAATCCTAAAAAAGTTAAAAATCACCTCTCAAACTGACGGCTTCCTGCGGGTATAAACTCCGCACTGCCATGGGTCAGCCAACGATCAATCCATCCCGATTCGGGCTTTCAGTTTTTTATCCTTTAATTCACCTGCGTTCCGTTTAGCGTGTCCTCTCTATTTTATGGCGAAAGCAAATCAATATAAATTCTGTTTTGGACCGTGGAACATCAGCCAGGGAGGCGATCCTTACGGCCCAACCACTCGTCCTGAGCAATCCTTCGATTGGAAGCTCGACCAACTCAAAGCCCTTGGCTTTGACGCCATGATGTTTCACGACGACGACGCTGTCCCTGATATCGATAACAAATCTGAGAAACAAATCCTTACGGAGGCGAAGGAATTAAAGAAAAAGTTGGATGACGCCGGCCTCGTCGCCGAAATGGTTGCCCCCAGACTCTGGTTTAGCCCAATGACCATCGATGGCGGCTATACGAGCAACGATCCCAAATGTCGCCGCTATGCCATAGACCGCTCATTGCGGTGTATCGATATCGCCAATATCCTCGATACAGATATTCTCGTCCTCTGGCTCGCACGTGAAGGAACGTATCTGCGTGAGTCGAAGAGCGGCAAGCGCAGTGTCGAATTGATGGTGGAAGCATTCGACAAAATGCTCGCGCACGACAAAAAAATTCGCCTGGCGATCGAGCCCAAGCCGAATGAACCAATGGACCACGCTTATATTCCAACCATTGGTCATGCCCTCGCCGTCGCGCAGTTAACCACCGATGCCCGCCGGGTCGGCGCACTGATCGAAACCGCCCATTGTATTTTGGCCGGTCTTGATCCAGCAGACGAAATCGATTTTGCAATGACCTTCGGCAAGCTTTGGTCCCTCCATTTAAACGATCAGAATGGGTTGAAGTTCGACCAGGACAAACCCTTCGGCAGCACGAATCTTCGAAGTGCATTCAATCAAGTGCGCGTTCTCGAACGCAACGGTTACGGAAAGCATGGCGAATATGTTTGCTTCGACGTGCATCCGTTTCGCACGACGAAAAGCGAACAAACGCTCGCCCACCTGGATAACAGTCGGCGCACCTTCCTGCGCCTGGTGGAAAAAGCCCGAACCTTCGACGAAGCCCGAGCGAAGTCTCTGATCGCCGAACGCGATTACCAGGCTCTTGATCAAATGGTAATCGAGCACCTGCTTGGAAAGTGAAGCCGAACGATCCTGAGATACGCGAGATAGCCCTAAATCGCTATCGCAATGGTGTCGTTGAACCCGCTCAGGATTCGCTCGCAGTCGAAGAACCTCTCGAAATCCGTGTCCGCGGCGTTAGCGTCGCGGTCACAATGCGCACGCCGGGCCACGATCCAGAGCTGGCGGCTGGTTTTCTCTTATCGGAAGGATTAATCAAACACCGAGACGAAATCGTCGAGATCGCCCCCTGCCCCACCGCTAAAAATCCCGGCAATGTCCTAAATGTGTTTCTGAAGGCAGACGCGGCTGTCGACCTGGAAAAACTCACCCGGCATGTCTTCGCCTCGTCGAGTTGCGGAATTTGCGGCAAAGCTTCAATCGACACAGTTCATCAACATTTCGCGGCGGTTAATAGCAACGTGCGGCTCACCCCCTCGGTATTATTGGCATTGCCTGATAAACTGCGAAAATCGCAGAGCACCTTCGATCGTACCGGCGGTCTTCACGCCGCAGGATTATTCGACTCCGCTGGAAAGCTGCGATTGATGCGCGAAGATGTAGGACGCCACAATGCGTTGGACAAAGTTCTCGGCCATGCGCTCCTGGAAAACTGGCTGCCTCTCAGCAGTTCCATCCTTCTTGTCAGCGGACGTGCCTCGTTCGAAATCGTGCAGAAAGCACTCTCAGCAGGTATCCCTATCATTGCAGCCGTTTCAGCGCCCTCAAGTTTGGCGATGGAACTCGCTCGTGAGAGCGGCCAGACGCTGATCGGTTTTTTGCGAGAGAAAAGTTTCAACATTTACGCGCACCCCGAGCGAATTCAATAAACGATGGGTCCACAACAATCTGGCGCTCGTGTGTGCGTAGCCAGGCAATAACTGAAGGATCGGGAACAGGCTTGGTCGGCTCACTTAAAATGTTTCCATCTACCAGGTATCTCACAACGTGTCGGTCGACTCGGATTCAACGGGAACAAAAAAGCCTTTCTCTGGACAGCGCAGCAGCCAATCCACAACGCCGTGATTCGGGGGCAAAACCTTCCGCATCAGCTTGTATTCGCCGCGAGATAGACGTTCAACTTCAAACTGTTGGCCTGGTTCAATACCATCCTGATGGCGGATTTCAGCCGGCAGAACAATCTGCCCTTTACTCGAGACACTTGTTGTCATCGCCTATAAGATGCCAACTTACATCGATAAAATCAATGCATAGTCCCGGGCGAAGTCGGCGGCGTCAAATACCGGTCGAACCACTTCCGGAACGCGCGAATATCCCAGATCATCGTAAGCCAACCATGCTTTCCACCATGATGGACGACCAGTTCCACCACATCCCCCAATTCGCGCGCTCGCGATTGGAACCGTTGTGATTGGTCCAATGGAACAAGGGTATCCGCATCTCCGTGGTAGATCAAAATCGGCGGCATATGCGAATGAATATGATCGATCGGTGACAGGTCGCG
>JAQGOX010000603.1 GCA_028293365.1 Verrucomicrobiales bacterium
TCGGCTCAGTCACAGACCGTTGTCGGCATGCTCCTTCGCCAACGCCTAATTGGATCAGCCCCTGGCAAATGAGCCCGATGCCGACCATGGATTACACGGCGCACGCGCCTGCTTCACCCATCAATTCTCCGACCAGAACAGCCGGATATTTTTCCAGCGATTCTCGCGGCCCCAAATAAAAGGAATTTTCGCGAAGCTTTCCGCGCGCCACTATTATTGGATGAATTCGCATCATTTGGGCGATAATCCCGGAGTCGACGAGCGTTTCGTCATATTGACAAAGGGCAACAATCGCCACCAAATGCCTCCATCAGCTTTTACCAGATTCGTTTGATCGACAGTTCTCCAGAGCATTGGTAAAATCGTCCCTCTCAATTATGAAGAGGCAGCTCCCAGGTTTTGTATTGGCGATAAGTCTGTTGATAACTGTGCAACAGTCATTGGCTGCGCAGTCAAATTTTCAGGACTTAAGTACCAGCTTGCCAGCGACCGGAGCCTATAATTTAAGCGCGGGCGATTATGATGGTGATGGATTTCTGGATGCGATGATTTATAGATCGGGTTCGACCAATTTCGATGCGCTCCTGTATCGAAACACAAACGGGTACTCATTCACAAAGGTTGCGCTGCCCGATACAGCAAGCTCCCAAACCATTCAAGCTGTCCTGTGGCGCGACTACAATGGAGATGGCTTGCTTGATTTTGCGATGACCCGGGCGAATCTCGACAGTCAGCGCAGCATCAGGCTTTACCTGCAGGACACCAATCATACTTTTACAGAGAGCGATACCCGGTTGGAAGGTGAGGTTTCAGCATGGCTCGATTTGGATAACGATGGGCGGCCCGATTTGATGGCTTTCATCACGGGAGCTTCCGGAGGGAGCGTGGTTTACTGGAACGACGGGAATGGCTCCTACACGCGGGCATGGCTGGCAGAGGGACATTATGTGACGGCGGGAGATTTGGATGGCGACGGCGACGTGGATGTGATCGTTACCGCTACGGAATTTTCGGACCGCCTGGCTCCCTTGGCGACGACAAAGATCCTGCGAAACGATGGCGGCCGCCATTTCGCCGACAGTGGTGTGCGCGGGAGCTTTTCGGCCCTCGCCGATTTCAATGATGACGGTCGGTTGGACATTGTGGAGAGCCTCCGGTCAAGCGGCTCCGGATTCCCAGAGTCGAATCTGTTGACGAGCATTTATTACAATCAAAGCGGGTTGGTTTATCGCAAGGACACGGTTAATGGAATCTCAAGTTATTACAAGGTGATGGATGCGGCGGATTATTCGGGAGATGGACTGCCGGACCTGAACTGCTTTACGACGTCTCAGGCGAGCGGCTTCCCGCCCATTTTGATGTTGAACACAAACGGTGGATTCAAGTCGAGCGACTTTACTTTTACCGCAGCCGCGAATGACGTGAATTCAATCGTCCGGGGTGATTTTGACAATGAAGGCGACCTCGATTTTATCACCATCCCGCGCGGAAGCTCGGGGCAGCGGATGTTGCGGAACAATCTGAATGTGACTCGAACCGTCGGAGTCCCGCAGAGCTTGGCCTGTTTGGTTCGGAGAGATCGAGTCGATTTTTCATGGGTGGGATCTGATGAGAGGGCGACCTCGTATAACCTTCGCGTGGGATCCGCGCCTGGCAAAAACGATATTCTGAGT
Organism: Verrucomicrobiales bacterium; assembly: GCA_028293365.1. Taxonomy (GTDB): domain Bacteria; phylum Verrucomicrobiota; class Verrucomicrobiia; order Limisphaerales; family SXQI01; genus JAQGOX01. Next base: position 1,674 of record JAQGOX010000603.1, read on the forward strand.
TCGGAATCGCTGCCCAACGGACGACGCTTATTGTCACAGATCGGCAATTCGGGAACTGGCCGGTCTTGGCACCTCGATCGATTGCAGCCAGGAACTTATTATTGGAGTGTTCAGGCGGTTGATTGGGGTTTTCGGGGGTCAGAGTTTGCACCTGACCTTTCGTTCACTGTCTCGTCTCCCGGCCCGATGCCAACTGCACCAACCATTTCGCAAATTGAAAACGTTGTCCTGGATGAAGATGTTCCAGCCGAGATCGATTTTGTGATCGGGCCCGGCGAATCGATTGCAGACCTTAGCGTGACGGCTGAATCGAATAGTTCGAAAATTGTGCCTCCCGCCGAATTAACGGTGAGTGGGTCCGGAACTAATCGCCTCCTGCGAATCGTGCCGGGAACCAATCAAAATGGCCTGGCAACAGTGACTTTGCGGGTCACGGATTTGTTTGGGCAATCCCGCAATGCCAGTTTTTTTGTGTCCGTGTTGCCCATCGCCGATCCTCCCGAGTTCTCGGAAATACCGGATCAAGTCGTTTACGCTGGGGCACCAGATTTGACAGTCAGTTTTACAGTCAACGACCCGGATGCTCTTTTACAGCCACGCGATCTCACCTCGATGGTGACGGCCTCTTCTTCCGATACGAATCTAGTTCCAAACTCGGCATTGCGCGTTTTAACCCAGCCCTTTATTCCCAGGATCCCGGCGGCGGGGCCGCTTACCATAAAAATTCCTGCCACAAAGGTCGGTTCGACGACGATCACACTTTCCGCCACCAACGGCGTCCTCCGTTCGTCGAGAAGTTTTGTTTTGTTAGTGACTCCGCCTCCCTTCAAGGACATGGGACTTCGGTTCGGTGTGTTCGGGACGTCTGGAACGCCGGTAGTCGCCGATTTCAATAACGATGGACAGTTGGACGTTCTTGCGGGCACAAATCTATCTTTTTTTCAACCCGGCGGCGAATCATTGAATCAACGTGATTTCTCGTTTCCTGCGGGAGGATCGCTGGTGATGGCTGATTTCAACCGCGACAATTATTTGGATGTCCTCTCGGTTAGTCAGAATGCGGTCCGGCTTTTTATAAATCAGCATGGAACCAACTTCAGCGCGACGACTCAAAACGTTATTGCAAGATCGGATTCCGCCCACATCGAAGCTGCCGATTTGGACAACGATGGAGACGTCGATTTGTTCATGACTGCAATCGCCGCTGACCTGATAACACCCATTACGCGCGAATATTTAAATGACAACGGCACGTGGCGCTCGGTCACGCCGCCGATTCCGGGGATTTATGGAAACTTTGCACTTGTAGATATCGACCATGACGGCTGGATCGATTTGGTCTTTGGCGGTACCACGGCAAACAGTGTTGCCACAAACGGGGTTTTTCGTGGAGTGGGCGGGGGGCGGTTTGTCTATCAGCCGGGTTCAAGCGCCTTCGTTCCCCCTGCATTCAGCGGATTGGCCGATCTTGATTCAGACGGTGCCATGGACCTTTGGAATACCGTGGGTAGAGCCATCAATTTCTATCGAAACTCTGGCGGAAAGTTTGATTTCTTTGCATCCCTGAACCCGCCGACCAATACATTTCTGCCGAGAGTCTGGGCGGACCTGGATAATGACGGGCTTTTGGATTTGATTCTGGTGGGCAGCGGAGCCGCCCCTCCGTTTCCACTTTCGAAATATTCGATCTTGCGAAATGACGGGGCATTTAAGTTCACTTCATTGGGGAATCCGCTTTTTTCGTTGGGTGCTGGTGGCATTGCAGTTGCCGATATGAATAACGATGGTTCCCTGGATATCATCGGGCCGCCGACGAACGGCATCGGATTAATGATTTTGACCAATACAGTGCGGTCGGCGAACGCGCAACCCGGTGTCCCGGGCGATCTGCGAGCCGAGCAAATTAATGACACCTTGCGATTATCTTGGAGCGCGGCAGACGATTTGAATCAGCCCGCCGGATTGTCCTACAACGTGCGGGTTGGGACGGCAACGGGCGCGGTAGACATAGTTTCACAATTGAGCCTGGCAAATGGGAAGCGCCTCATGATGGGTCCCGGAAATGCGGGCAACCGAACGAGTTTTGTGCTGACGAATTTGACGAGGGAGAAATATTTTTGGTCGGTGCAGGCTGTTGATAACAGCTTCACCGGCGGAGCATTCGCTCAGGAAAAAGTCGCGGGAGTTGCCTTGCCCGGAAATCTCCCGCCCGTTCTGACGTTGAGTCCGTTACACTATGTCGGTGGAGAGGACCAATTGGGAACCATTACAGTTTCCATTCAGGACGACACGACCCCGGTGAATGAGGTCCGCCTGCGCGTCTTTGCGGCTGACCCCGGTTTTCTGTCGTTTACAAATTTTACGGTGACCGGTACCGGCGAGATGCGCATCATCCGGTTTAAACCTCCCCTCAACAGGAGCGGAGAAACGGAAATGATTGTGCAAGCAATCGATGGAGCAGGGGCGACATCCACGAACGCGGTTACCTTGACGATCACCAACGTGAACGACGTTCCGGTTATTTCGGGAATTGCGGATCAATACAGCAACGGTCCCGGAGACCCGGTCACGGCGTCGTTCACTATAGGGGACATAGACAATGCGGTGGAAACCTTGCAGTTGAGCGCGATTTCTGGAAACGATGAGATTCTTCCGCCCGAGGGAATTCGATTTGGTGGATCGGGAACGAGCCGGACGGTCACTTTGTCCACCCTTTCGTCAAAGCCCGGGATTTTCCCGGTAACCATTCGAGTAACTGATCCCGCCGGTGCGTCTGCGAGTTCGATATTCCAAATAGCGTTTACGAACCGGATTTTCAAAAAACTGGACGGTCAGTTTTTAGGAGTCTGGTCGGGAAAAACGTTATGGGGCGACGTCGATAACGACGGAGATCTCGACGTTTTCGTTTCAGGCCCGGGAGCGATTTCGAATATTCTCTATATTAATCAGGGCAACGGCACGTTCAAGGAAACCCTGACCTTGCCGAGATCAGATAACGGAACTGCCGAATGGGGCGATTTCGACAATGATGGAAATTTGGATTTGATCATTCAGCGTAGCGACGACGTTACACTCCCTCTCACTCTTTATCGCGGCGATGGTCACGGAAATCTAACGGCCGTCTCTACCGGCATGGTCGGGCATTGGGGGCCGGGCCAATTTGGCGATTTCAATAACGACGGGCTGTTGGACTGGGTTTCCACCGGACTGATACAAGGCGGCACCAATTCTGACTCTTTGATCTATGTTAACCAACGAGGCATTTTCGCCGGTGAGGAGAGGAGTGCTTTGGCGGGATTGTTCGGAGCGCCGAACAATCTGTTCGAAGATTTTAACCTCGATGGCCGCCTCGACCTTCGCATGCGAGCGGTGACCAATGGAATCTTTTCCGACAAACTCTTGTTACAAACGATCGGCGGCAGATTGGAAGTGCAGTTAACGCCCAACTGGACCGGACGTCTCTTGGCATGGGCTGATTTTGACAACGATGGGTTGCCGGACTCCCTGGTGAGCACTGCTCAGTCGGGCAATTATGGAACCATTCTATTGCAGCGAAATTGGAGTGGCACTTTGATGTCCCCGGGAATTGTCGTTGCCGATAATACATTAGCCGAGGCCGCGGTCGTGGGAGATTACGACAATGACGGCTTCGCCGACTTTCTTGTCACCGGCCCCGTCGTGTCCAGATTGTTTCACAACCAGGGCGATGGCACATTTGAAGAGGTACTGACAACTCTTCCGACCCTTGGTTATCAAGCCGCGTCCTGGGCGGACGTGGACGGGGACGGCGATCTGGACCTCATGATTTCCGGTGAGATTGGGTCCTCCGGCTCAGATTCCTATGTGACGCTACTTTTTCGGAACGACTTGGTTCGTGCGAAAGGAACCTTGCCAGCGCCGGCCGATTTGCGCGCTCGAATAACAGGCGAGGGCGTCTGGATTGAATGGACACCAAGCATGAAAAACTTGGGCTTCACATACAACGTGGCGATGGGAACCGAACCCGGCAAGTGGGATATCTTGAATCCCATGTCGGCCACCAATGGCTGGAGAAAAATTGTTGCCCACGGAAACGTGGGATGGATGAAATCGAAGTTAATTCGCGGGTTGGAACCGGGGAAACGCTATTATTACACGGTCCAGGCGATCGACTCAGGCTATGCCGGTTCACCATTTGCGGAAGAGCAAACCTTCGTTATGGAGTCACCTCCTCAATTAAAGGTTGAATTGCGGGAAGGGCATGTGCAATTGACCCTGACCGGCGAGCCCAATCGCGCTTATATTGTCGAGACGTCGGACGATCTTTCGACCTGGACTGAATTCGGAACGTTTAAAGATGCGGGAGGTAAAATTATGCTCAAGGATTCAGTCTTCGCATTAAACGCAGCCCGTTTCATAAGAGCGCGCGGAGAATAATTAAGAAAATTGAACAATGATCTCATCTGAAAAAATCGCGTTGGTTACCGGAGCTGGAACCGGAATTGGTCGAAGCGTGGCGCTCGCACTTTTGCGCGAGGGTTATTCTGTTGTGCTGGCCGGTCGTCGCCTTGAACCACTGGCGGAAACGGCCGCTGGGGTGCCGGATGCGGGAAGCCGCGTGTTGGTTGTCTCCGCCGACGTTACTGATCCCGCCAGTGTTGAGGCATTGTTCGCGAAAGTAAAACAGGGGTATGGGCGTCTGGATTTACTCTTCAACAATGCCGGAATCAGCGCGCCGGCTGTCCTTTTGGAAGACCTGACATTCGACCAATGGAAAGGGGTTCTCGACACCTGCCTGACTGGCGCTTTTCTCTGCACGCAGCAAGCATTCAGAATTATGAAAGCACAGCGGCCCCAGGGAGGGCGGATCATTAATAACGGTTCTATCTCCGCCCATACCCCGCGGCCGAATTCAGCCCCTTACACGGCGGCCAAGCATGCAATAACAGGACTCACAAAATCGACTTCTCTCGACGGGCGGAAATACGATATCGCTTGCGGCCAAATTGATATTGGCAACGCCGCGACCGACATGACCGCCAAAATGAAGCAAGGGGTACCCCAGGCGGACGGGTCGAAGGCAATTGAGCCGACGATGGACGTGGACCAGGTGGCACGCGCCGTTGTTTACATGGCGAGCCTTCCACTGGATGCCAATGTGGCTTCCCTCACGGTGCTCGCGACGAAAATGCCGTTCGTCGGTCGTGGATAACCTAACCCGCCGGTAGGCAATGTACACAAACTGGTGCACGTGCGAGTCTGCGGAACTGAGGGGTGAATTGGTTTAACCAGTGCAGTATTTC
>JAQGOX010000608.1 GCA_028293365.1 Verrucomicrobiales bacterium
AGGTAGCGTTCAGACCGCTGGGCAGCACGCTCGTGCGTAATCGAACTCAGCGAATGACTAATGTGGGGAGCGCATTTGAGCGTTTGTTCCCCCGCGGCGACCAAATCCTGGCGGCCTATCGACGCGCCCGGTGCGCCCGACAGTTTGGGTGATTGCGTCGTTTGATTACGTGCGAGCGAACGGCCCCGGCGGTCCGTTCGCCACCTGCGTTCGGAAGGTAGCGTGCTGACCGCTGGGCAGCACGCTCGTGCGTAATGGAACTCAGCGAATGACTGATGTGGGGAGCGCATTTGAGCGTTTGTTCCGTTGCGGCGACCAAATCCTGGCGGCTTATTGAACGCGCCCGGTGCGCCCGACGGTTTGGGTGATTGAAGGGTTTGATTACGGGCGAGCGAACGGCCCCGGCGGTCCGTTCGCCACCTGCGTTCGGAAGGTAGCGCGCTGACCGTTATTAGATTGGAACTTGTAGTCTCGGCGACAAACCGCGCTCCGGTGGACTTCTCACCCAAATTGAAGCAGACCCTCAAGCTTCTTTGGCGTGGTTTATTCCTCGAAAGTGTCCGATTTCGGCATTATCGCCAAAACGCCAGAATTTCCGTGGATTTGCTTAAAGTCGCATAAAGCGCCAGGAATGTTCAGCGTGAGTTTCAATCGAGTTGGCCCCAATTGGGGTCATTTTGCATAAATCGTTCAAACAAGCCATACGTGAAGTTGGAGTGGGATTCAAAATATCGACTTCACCATACCCATTGACGCCCATCCTAAAGAATATGGGTCGGTCGGGCGCGCATCTCCGACAGGTGGTCCGGGTGGTTGCCAATAATATTCCGGAAGGTGCGTGTTTTGTGGTTAACCTTGGACTTCTTGCAATACGCCATGACCACGCCATAGTAATGCCATGCAAACAACTGTTGAACTCGACGCTTCCAATCGGATCGTGCTTTCGCGGGAGCTGCGACAGGCTGCCGGGATTCCCCGGAGACAGAAGCTTATCGTGTCCGCGACTCCCGGGCGCATTGTTTTGGAATTGGAGCCGAACACTTCCGGTCGCATTATCAAACGAGGCAAACTCAAGATCTGGACGGGCGATGTTCCGGTCACACCGATCGACCAGGCGGTCGAACAATCGCGCCACTACACTCGATGACTTTCGTTGATACTGGAATAATGGTTGGGGCGTTATTGAAGTCGCACCCCGAACACATGGTTTGCCTGGCTGCCATTGAAGATTCCGAGCAACCGTTCACGAACGCTCACGCCATTGCGGAGACGTTCGCCACGCTTACAGGCTTTTATAAGGTGCCGACAGAAGCGGCGACGGAGCTGACTCTGAGTCTGGAGGATTCGTTCGCAGTGGAGGCGTTGGCATTGGTGGACTACAAAACGGCGATTCGGGAGGCGCGCAGCAGAGGAGTTATGGGGGGTGGAATATACGATTCTCTGCATGCGACCTTTGCCCGCCGCAAAAAGGCGGTCCAGATCGTGACCCGCAATCCGTCCCATTTTCATCATGTAGCGCCGGACATTAAAATTCTCACTCCTTAAAACGTCGGCTTTTGCTCATCAGTCGAGCTGCGAGAGCTAAGAATGGGTCGGGGTAGTCGCTGAACCTTCATCCATACCTCGCTTATGAAGCGCGAGTGTTCGCCGGAGTTGCATCCCAAATAGAAAAACCTTTCCAGCTTTCGCTGGAAAGGTTTTGAAGAACTATTTTCGCTCAGCTTAGAACTTGTAGATCAAGTCTGCAGCGAGGGTGACGGCATTGCGGGCCGAATCAGTTCCACCGTAGGGATGGCCGTTGAAGCCATGATCCCAGCGGACTTCACCACGAGTAATGACATTCGCCCACAGAGAGTAATCTGCTGTGAATGTAATTTCGCCAAGTTTGTTGCGCTTATCGGCGATACCGGCAGTTCCATTGTCGAAGAAGGTACCGTCAGATCCGGTCAAATACTCAGCACGAGCTGCCAATTTAAGCTTTTCGGTCGCCGAGTAGGTGACGTAAAGGGCCCCAACCGACAGGTCATTGTGGTTTCCTGCGGCAAACGGAGTTCCAGAGAAGCCGGTTCCACCGTTGTGACGCCAGTCATAGGCTGCACCAACTGCCAAACCCTTCAAGCCGGTATTCACCGTTGCACCCGCATACAAGCTCGTGGTGGGCGCCAAAAAGGCTCCGCCTGCAGTGGCGACGCCGGTATGGCCATAGATGCCACCAACGTAAATCGCGGTGCCAGCGACAGCGCCAGTGCTCTCCGGAAGAGTGATAGTCAACGAACCTAAATAGGTTTTGTCTGTATCAGACGCGGCCCTGTCATTAATTCCGCCGTTGATTGCGTTCGCAACGCCACCTTGCGCTGTGAACATATCGTTTATTTTATAGCTGAGGAGCACACCGGTATGATGTGTTGGTTCAATTGCAAAGCCAAAAGAACGGCTGAAGTTGGGGTTGCTGCCGCTATCGAATACTTCGTAACCGATAATGGTATCCCAAACACCGAGCTTGACATCGAGACCGTTTCCAACCGGAGCGCGAAGGGCGACATAAGCCTGTTTGATGGCAAAATCATCGACACCTTGAGATCCACCGTTGCGAACCGCGTTATTATAAAACTGGGCATCAGGTCCAAAAACGAGGTCAGCTTTGTAACCAGCAGACCATTGACCTTCATCCAAGGGCTTCTCGATGACGAGTTTCACCGTGTGCAGATTGAAGCCGTCCAGCTTGTCGGCACTTCCATCGAACACCCGCCCTGGAATTGCAGCATTGCCACGACCAGCGTTCGTATTGTCGGTGCCTGGTTCCCAAATTGCCGAGCTTTCTACATAACCACTGATAGTGGTCGAAGACAGCGCGGTCATTAACTGATGTTGTTCTTCGGCCTGAACCGAACCGATGCTCACTACGCCGGCTGCGGCGAGAGCGATCGTCCATTTGTTAAACGTCATTACTAAGTTCCTCCTGCGATATGTTAATTTCGTTAATGCTTTTTGCGACCAAAACAGTTGGTCTCAAACACCAAAAACGGTGCATTTGCGGCGAACCATAGGAAAAACCACTACGGTTGACAACTGATTTTTCACTTATGTTTGGGGGTGGAAGTACGCGTTTGGCGTTGTCACTCGCAGGGTCAGCGCAGGAACAGATGGTCGATAAAATTAAGTGCTTGATAGCAAGGTCTTTACAATTTTGAATGGCACCCCTATTTATTCATCGGGGCGATAGATGGGCGACCCGATGTTTTTTTGAGACAACGCCGATTTATGATTCGTTTGAGAGTATCGGACCAGACCCGCTCAGTCTTTAGCGAATAGTTGCGCTCGAGCAAGTAGCAGCAAGAGAAGGCAAAGGAGGTCGATAAGCCACTCCGCCTAAAAGGGGAAAATTACCAATGTGCAAACTAACAATTTCCTGCGATTCTCGCGTCGCAATGTACATCGACCGTATAAATCCAGCTTCGTGGCGCTTCGCTTCCAGAGCTACCTTTGTTCTCGTGTTTTTCCTCTCAATCCTCGGCGCATTTTGCCAGGAAAGTTCGGCTAACAGGTCTTCGGCTATACTGGAATCCGCTCTTTCCTTAGCGGGTACAAACCGCTCCGAGTTGAATCGGGCCCTTTCGGAGGCACCTCCCGCGCAGCGAGAAGGTCTTGAATTCCTGATCCAAAACATGCCTGAGTCAGATTTGACGACTCTCTCGAGCGGATTCCTCCTGGACCATCTGGCGGCCGCCTATCGGGCGCGTTCGGAAACCTCCTGGGCACAAAGCGTTCCCAATGATATTTTCCTGAATGACGTTTTGCCTTATGCCAGCATTAACGAACACCGGGAAACCTGGCGCAAAGTTTTACACGACATCTGTGCACCTTTGATTGTGGGAGCTACCGGACCGGGGGACGCGGCGAAGCGAATCAATGAGAAGCTCTTCTCAATTGTAAAAGTAAAATACTCCACGGAACGAAAGAAGGCGGATCAGAGCCCTTCCGAATCGATGGAAAGCGGGAAAGCAACCTGCACAGGCCTTTCGGTTTTGTTGGTGGATGCCTGCCGTTCCGTCGGTGTGCCGGCAAGAATCGCGGGAACTCCATTATGGGCAAACAATCGTGGTAATCACACCTGGGTTGAGGTTTGGGACGGAGATTGGCACTTTACCGGAGCGGCTGAACAAGACGCCGCTGGTCTCGATCGAGGCTGGTTTGTGCATGATGCCTCGCAGGCGACGAAGGAGAGTCGCGAGCACGCCATTTATGCCAGCAGTTTCAAAAAGACTGGGTTGAGCTTCCCAATGGTGTGGGCACCCCGGATTCGATACGTCAACGCGGTAAACGTAACAGACCGCTATACTCCTCACTCCAAGCCTGCGGAAGGCGGTAGAATCCGCCTGCTCGTCAAAGTGCTGGATCACCCGGGCGGAAAACGTGTGAACGCCAGTGTCACGGTCGCGGAAATGGGAGAATCACCACGCACCTTCGAAGGCCGCAGCAAAGACGAATCCGCGGATCTCAACGATATTCTTCCTTTTGAGCTCTCGCGAACGAACGTTTACGAGATTCATGCCAGTCTTGGCGATAAATCAGTACGCGAACGTTACCGGCCGAGCACCAACGCCCAGGATTTAGTTGTCCTGCCCCTGTCTGATACGCCTGTTGGCGATATCGCCTCAAGGGCTTGTTATTATGTTCCCTCCGCAAAAACTCTGAAGACCGCCGATAAAAAGAAGATCGTTGATGCGGCAACAGCCTACTTTATCTCCCCCACTAATAAGCAAAGTTCATGGAAATTCTCGAAATCTCTTGAAAGGTTACTGGAAAACAATGAACCGGCCGTAAGACAGGCAGTTTGGGAAGCCTATCGAAATGCACCTGTTCATGGGGGAATGCGTAAAGATTTTGAAGCAAAGCAAGTCAGCTTTGGTCAATACCGGAGTGCTTATACCGTTAAAATTGTCGGCACTCGGCCGGCGACCGGGTGGCCAATGTTTATCGCGATGCATGGTGGTGGCAATGCTCCCAAAGAGATCAATGACAACCAATGGCAGGTGATGCAGCGGTACTATCATGACCATCCCGAAGCGGGCGGCTATTTGTATGTAGCGTTACGTGCCCCGAACGACAGTTGGAATGGATTTTACGACGTTTATGTTTATCCGCTGATCGCGAATTTAATTCAGGAATTCACTCTTTTCGCAGACGTGAATCCAAATAAAGTCTTTATCATGGGCTACTCGCACGGAGGGTATGGCGCGTTTGCCATTGGGCCAAAAATGCCGGATCATTTTGCGGCGATTCATGCTTCTGCTGGAGCGCCCACGGATGGTGAGACCACCGCGAAAACCCTGCGCAATACTTCCTTCTCATATATGGTGGGGGAAAAGGATACCGCTTACGGGCGAATCGAGCGCAACCGAAAATTCGATCAGCAGGTTCGGGAATTCCGGGGCGATCGAAAGGATTTATATCCCGTCACTCTTACGGTCGTCACAAATTGGGGACACACCGGCCTGCCGGATCGCGAGATCATTGCTGAGATGTATCCCGAAGTGCGAAATCCCGTGCCTCGCGAACTATCCTGGGTGATGACCGATTCCGTGATTAAAGACTTCTTTTGGCTGCACGTTTCCGCGCCGGAAAAGAATCAGGAAGTCGATGCAACGTGTAATAACAATCACCTCACAGTTTCGACCACGAATGTCAAAGCCGCCTCCATTCTACTTGATGGGCGTTTGATTAACTTCAGAGAGCCGCTCGAAGTTGTGGTCAACGGCAAGATTCAAAAATACACGGTTAAAAGAAGTTTGACGACACTATGCCGAACGCTGGCAGAACGTGGGGATCCCGATCTGGCTTTTAGCGCAGAACTACCTTTAAAATTTTAACACACTCTCAATGAATAAAAGTTTTTCGATCGCAATCGCGATGGCGGCCTCATTATGCGGAAACTTCGCAGCGGACCCGGCTCAGGCGCCGGGTTCGAAGTTTCCCTGCAACGAGGCCGAGGCCGCCAGGTATACGGCATTTCACATTAATCAGCCTATCAAGACCGATGGGGTGTTGGATGAAGCGGTTTGGCAAAAAGCGCCTCGTTCGAAGCGGTTTACCGACATAATTTCGGGAAAGAAAACGATGCACGATACCCGGGTCGCCGTGCTCTGGGATAACGAGAACCTGTATGTCGGTTATTGGGTGGAAGAACCGAATGTCGCGGCTACGCTGACAGAACGCAATTCCCCAATATATAACAACAATGATGTTGAGTTTTTCATCGCAGGGAAAGATGCGTATTACGAATTTGAGATCAATGCTCTGAATACGATCTACGAGGCGTTTTTTATGTGGGAGAACGCTTACGAAAAAGACGGATATGCAAAGATTCCTGAACTCAAGCGAACCAATCCCAAGGTTCATCCATTTAACGGAGTTGGCTATACTACGCATCCTCGCGGTCCCCGGCTCGGCTCGTGGGACTTTGCTTTCCCCGGCTTGAAAACGGCCGTTCACGTGGATGGCACTTTAAATAACGACAAAGATAAAGATCGCGGCTGGACGGTTGAACTCACCTTTCCATGGCGCGGGATGAAATGGCTGGCGCAAGCCGATGGACGTGCTTTACCTCCCAGGGGCGGGGATGTCTGGCGAATCGATTTCTCGCGATTTAACCAATACAAAGAACCAGCTCCCGCGATTGATTCGGGGGGCTGGTTTTTGAGCAAGCATGGGATCTGGGATTCACATATTCCTGAATGTTTCCCCTATGTCGCCTTCTCGACAAACGATGTAATGCAGGCTGCAGAATAATTAACCAATCGATATGGATATGACTCGACGCAAATTCGTGAGCGGTGCGGCGCTTGGTTTGGCCACGACCACACTTTCAAAAATTTCAGGTGCGGAGCCAGACGGCGAGATCAAAAAAGGGGAGATGCCGTTGATCGTTTCGACCTGGCCTTTCGGCAAGGCATCGAACGATGCCGGACTCAAAGTCTTGCAAGAGGGTGGCACCATTCTCGACGCTGTTGAGCAAGGGATTTGGGTAACCGAATCGGATGTCCATAACCAGTCGGTGGGTCTCGCGGGAGCTCCGAACGCGGCCGGCGTCGTCCAGCTCGATTCGTGCATCATGTACGGACCTGGTCACAAAGCTGGAAGTGTGGGAGCCATTGAAGGGATTCGGCATCCAATCTCGGCGGCTCGCCGGGTAATGGAGAAAACGCCGCATGTAATGTTGGTCGGCGAGGGCGCTCGCATGTTTGCCCTCGAGCAGGGTCTCGAATCAATCGAAGTTGATACACATGAAAAATACGAAACCTGGAAAAAGAAGCGGGCTTCCGAAAAGCAGCCGCTAAGGAAAGACAAGAATCACGACACGATTGCTCTGCTGGTTCTAGGCGCAGACGGAAATATCGCCGGTGGTTGCTCGACCAGCGGCCTTTCGGGCAAGCTTCCTGGCAGAGTGGGCGACTCGCCCATCATCGGCAGCGGTCTTTATGTTGATAATGATGTAGGAGCCGCCGGTGCGACTGGCCTTGGGGAAAATGTGATGCGCTACTGCGGATCGTTTCTCGTCGTTGAATTCATGCGACAGGGTCTTCATCCGCAGGAAGCATGTCTCGCCGCGATAAGACGCATCGCCCGGCAGGATCCGAGGCATACCGAGCTGAGTATTAGTTTCGTCGCATTAGACAAACATGGCCGCTACGGCGCCGCCAGTAGCGCCCAGGGATTTCAATATTCAGTGACAACGAACAGCAAGAGCGAAGTTCTGACAGGCCCGGGCGTTGGGAATCTCGACATCGGCGAAGTAGGCGGGAACCGGCCGAAAATCAAACCGTGAAACGAACTATGCCGAGCGCAACAAAAGTTGATCGTCAGAGTTGATGTTCAGCACCCGAACAATGGCTCTTCCAATGGGCGTTTTGCCCCAAAGGTAAATCGTTCGCCATTCGAAGTGATGTTGCCACAGATGCCGCCTTGGATGAAAGAGTTCAGTTACTCGATCGGTTTGGGGATCGATGCCTGTGAGGTTGGTTCCTTTGTGAAGATTTCGATACATGCAAGGGCCAGATTATCTAATTCGTCACCGCCTCCATGGCTTTTGGGAACGACATGTTCGATATGCAGTGATGCCAGCGGCGAGTCAATTTGCCGAAGCATACAGTATTCACAACGATTCCCAGCACGCTCTCGGACACGATTGCGCGTGCTCTGGTTCAAGCTTCCGATTTGATCACTGTCGGGCCATTCGTCGCAATACCGCCATGAACTTATTTGCACGGATATAGCCACCGTACTCCGCCCGTTCGGCCTCCGTTAAT
>JAQGOX010000617.1 GCA_028293365.1 Verrucomicrobiales bacterium
TATGGACAGAGAATGCGTGGCTACATCGTTCCGCCGCTTACTGGGAACTACACGTTTTGGATTTCGACTGATGACAACGGTTCTTTATATCTGAGCACTGACGATAGCCCAGCGAATGTGCGTCTGCTCGCCTCCGTTCCCGGATGGGCGGCTTCACGTGTTTGGAATACCTATCCCGAGCAGAAATCACTTCCGATTCATCTGGACGCGGGCAAGAATTATTATATTGAAGCGTTTCAGAAAGAGGGTGGCGGCGGTGACAATTTGGCGGTGCGATGGCTTCGACCTGATAACATTGATGAAGGCCCAATCCCAGCCACCTATTTGCTGCCATGGGGAACCTCTTTTACCCCGCCGATTATCGCGCAAGAGCCCATGGATACCACCGTAATTGAGGGGCAAAACGCAATTTTCACGGTTGTTACGAAAAACCAGGACGTCACTTACCAATGGCAGCGGGCCGGAGTTCCGATTCCCAGTGCCAACAGTGCGACGCTTAGCTACGGTCCCGCCCAACTTTCGGATGAAGGTGTTGCTTTCAGTGCGATTCTTACTAACAAACTCGGTTCCACCAATACCACGGCAGCAATCCTTCACGTTACTGCGGACACAACGCCACCGACAATTACAGGCATTTTCAACCTCAGCAGTACCTCATTGCAATTGACCTACAGCGAACCGGTGGATTCCACCTTCGCCATCCAGGCCTCAAACTATGCGCTCAGCGGTGGCGCAACGGTTTCTGCAGCGGTTTTTGGTGGCGACAATCGTACAATCGTGCTGACTACTTCACCCTTGGCATTCGGCAGTTCATACACCTTAACCGTTAATAATGTTAAGGACCGTGCCCAAACCGCAAATACGATCCCGGCGAACAGCAGCATCAATTTTCTCGCTCTCGAACTGGTTTCGCAAGACATCGGTGCCGGCGGCGGTTCGATTGCACGCGTCGGATCGGGCGCGTTTGATGTGACCGGAGGCGGGGTCGATATCACTGGGACCAGCGATCATTTCCAATATGCCTGGCAGTTGCGGACGGGCGACTTCGATTTTCAAGTGCGCATTGCCGATGCTGTCATAACGGATCCTTTTTTGCACGCAGGCTTGATGGCGCGGGGAAGTCTCGCAACCAATGCCGCATTTGCTGGTGTGTTCGGGGCCTCCTCGGAGATCGGTTCGTTTTTCGAGTCGCGGACTACGGCAGGATCCGCAACGGCGACCGCGACTCCGGTGGGCGGATTTCCTGTAAATTATCCACGGACCTGGCTGCGACTGCGCCGCCAGAATTCGACCTTCACTGGCTATGGCAGTGTCGATGGTGTTACCTGGGTTCAACTCGGTTCTGCGAGCGTCACGCTGCCTGCTCAGATTTACCTCGGATTAGCCTTGTCCAGTGGCAATTCTCAACGCACCAGTACCGCGCAATTTCGAGATTACGGACCCACGCAAAGCACCGCGACCGGAACCTATCGCCCGGAACGCGAACCGCTTGGTCCGAGCAGTCGCCGGACGGGCATCGTTTTTTCTGAAATCATGTACCATCCGAAACTGGATCCGTCTTCCACCAATAATCTCGAATTCATTGAGCTTTATAATGCGGATACCGTCTTTGAAGACCTCTCAGGCTGGCGGATCAGTGGCGGAATTGATTATCTGTTTCCTCAGGGATTTATTCTGCCGGCGGGTGCTTTCGTGGTAGTTGCCGCGGATCCGGCCGCTGTACAATCCGCTTACGGAATTTCGGGAGTCATGGGGCCCTTCACGGGATCTTTGAACAATGCTGGTGATACACTGCGGTTGCGCGAAGTTTCCGGGGCGGTGAAGCTGGAAACAACATTTGGAGATACCTCTCCGTGGCCGATTGTCGCTGACGGAGCCGGGCATTCGATGGTGCTGGCACATCCAAGTTACGGGGAAGCCGATCCTCGCGCCTGGAGCCCGAGCGCTTTGATCGGTGGGTCGCCAGGACATGACGACCCGGTTGGGCCGAACCCTCAGAAAGGAATTTTCATTAACGAATTCCTGGCCAATCCGGGGGCCGGGCAGACTGGATTCATCGAACTCTACAACCACAATACAACCGTCGCAACATTGTCCGGGTGTTACCTGACAGACGACCCCCAAACCAATAAGTTTCGGATTCCGGATGGCACGACAATTTCAGCAAGGGGATTCGTTGCATTCGATCGAAATCAACTTGGATTCGATCTCTCCGCCGCGGGCGCCACGATTTATTTGGTAAACTCCAATGCCACCCGTGTGCTCGACGCTGTCCATTTCAAAGATCAGGAACAGGGCGTCTCTTCCGGACGAAGTCCCGATGGATCGTCCACCATTCGTCGCTTATCCGGTCCGACCCCGGCAGTCTCGAACGGCGCCTGGCGCGTCGAAGATGTGGTGATTAACGAATTGATGTACGCCCCTGTCAGTGGAGAGAACGACGATGAATATGTTGAGCTCTACAATCGCAGCGCAACTGCCATCGATTTAAGCGGATGGCAATTGGATGGCGCAGTTGGTTTCAAAATTCCTGAAGGTGTCAGTTTGGCCGCAAATGCTTACCTGGTGATCGGCAAGAACCGTGAACGCCTGCTCACAAATTATTCGCAGCTCAACGCATTTAATACTTTGGGGAATTATTCCGGATCACTTAAAGATTCCGGGGACCATATCGCGCTTCTCAAATCCGGCAGTCTTGTTGTAACCAACTCATTCGGAGAATTGGTGACCAACAAACTGCATATTGCCACATCGGAAGTCACCTATTATCCAGGTGGACGTTGGGGGAAATACTCGAACGGAGGCGGTTCGAGCCTGGAGTTAATTGATCCAAAAGCGGATTCACTCCGTGCTTCAAGCTGGGCGGATTCAGACGAAACGCAAAAAGCTCTTTGGACGACGAATACTTTTACCGGTCCGCTGGATAATGGAATGAGTGGTTACAATCCCGATCGTTTCCAGATATTGATGCAGGGAGCAGGAGAGTGTCTGATCGATGACATCGAGGTTATAAAATCGGGGACGACCGTCAATTTGCTGGCAAACGGAGGCTTCGAGGCCTCCACACCAGTCTGGGCGTTACAAGGTAATCATAGTCTTTCCACGATCGAGTCAGTGGGTGCTTTTGGTGGGACAAAAGTTCTGCACGTTCGTTCCAGCGGAGATGGTGATCCCGGAATCAACAGCATTCGAACTCCCATTACGGGCCTGGCGTCCGGGAATACTGCGACCATCCGCGCAAAGGTGCGCTGGCTGGCTGGCTGGCCTGAAGTGTTGTTTCGCACACGAGGCAATTGGATCGAAATGCCCGTCCGCATGACTCTTCCCCAAAACCTCGGTACGCCCGGATTGCCGAACAGCCGTTTGACTCCAAATGCCGGACCCGCGATTTACGACGTGACCCACCTTCCAGTGTTGCCGCGGGCAAACGATCCAGTGGTGGTTTCCTGCCGTGTTTCCGATCCAGATGGAATTGCTGGCGTAACGCTTCGATACCGTGCCGATCCCGCGACCACCATAACTTCCACCGGAATGCGTGATGACGGCGCCGGTGGCGACGCCATCGCAGGCGACGGTATTTATTCGGCAACAATTCCGGCGAAAAGCGGTGGAACAGTTATCGCCTTTACGATTAGTGCCACTGACGCGGCGAGTGCCCCTGCGACTGCAGTATTTCCAGCCGACGGCATGCTCCAGGTTGCCCTTCCTTCACCGGAATGCTACGTGCGCTGGGATGATCCCCTTCCCACAGGGAACATAGCGCACTACCATCTCTGGGATTCCCAGGCATCCGAGGGGCAGCGGAATAACGCACTTAACAACACCTATCGCGACACCACCATGGTTTATGGAAATTTCCGGGTGATTTACAACGCGGGCTATCGCGATAAAGGCAGTCCAGTCCACGGCGGCGCTGGCAGCTTCTCAGTCATCAATCCAGATGATGAGCCAGTGCTTGGTGTCACCGAACGAATCTTTCGCACGACCGGGAACGGCGGTCCGGATGACACGGGTATTCGCAATCGCCTTTGCGCC
>JAQGOX010000388.1 GCA_028293365.1 Verrucomicrobiales bacterium
ATAATCGCCGCTAATTGCGTCCAGAGTCTGGTCCTCTGGAATTACAGTTTCCCTGGGTATCAACGGACCGGGCTTTGCCCAGCCTTTAAATGATTTCGCGGATAGTTGAGTGTTCAATCAATGAAAACGAATTCGTTGGCCAGCAGTAAGGTCTGCGCATAGCGCTCCCAGACATTCAGGGGTGCAATGGGCGGCTCAGGCGGTCCGGAGAAATCCTTTTTACCGTTCCAGGATTGCATTTTAGATCCGCCTGATTGCCGCGTTATCGCGGGAACCCAGATAAAGTCGTTATGTTCTAGTTTCCCAGGAAGCTCCGCAACGAAATCCAGGAAGTCGCCCTTTTTAAATTCCACCGAGTCGATCCGTGTTTCTGCTGCTGAATTATGCACGTTCCAGGTTCCGAGCAACGTTAGTTCTTTGGCGATTATCCGGGCGCGCACTCCTATTCCTTCTGTATGGGTATGCTTAATTTGACCGTCGATCCGGTAGGTCCCATCTTCGGGTGCGGTCCATCGGCGAATGACAGAATGTACGTGATCATTTCCCGTATGCCCTCCATCAGCGGTCAGTCGGGCCCAGCCGAGCTTTTCGTCCGGCCAAACCGTTCCGCCTTGCCAGGCGTCGCCAGCAAAATAAGGCAACGGCTTAAACTGCGTGAGTTTGCCACTGGCTTCATCAAATTCCCCATAGCCATATGACCACGGAACGGGTTCATATTTCGGAAGTTCATCAATGGCAGAAGGTCCCTCGCCGAGAATAAATTGTTGACCCAATTCGATTTCCCGGGCGCTGGGTTGCCTCTGATATATGGCCCGGTAGAGCGAGCTTATTCTCGCGGCCAACGCCGGTTCTTTTACTGGCGGCTGCGCCGCTCTTAAAAGCCGCCTGCTGCGTTCCGCAAGATACGGACTATTCATGAAATAGAGTGCTTGTTGGGGGACAGTAGTCAGTAATCGCTGGGAACTGTGAATATCCGGATTTGGGAAATCGAAATTTCGCAGCGTACCCGGTAGAAACTGTCGATCCAAATACCCGTAAATGGCGCGTCTTGCGCTGAACGGTTGCTTGAAAAGGTCCACAGCCTTCCCTCCGATAGCTGGATCAATGTCGCCGGAGACTGCCAGGAGAGAATCACGCATCTCTTCATACTCAAGTCTTTGACGGTTCATTTTCCAAAGAAGCCGATTTCCGGGATCCTTTTGCATCGCGAGCGCATTCGCCGAAGTCCATTTTTTATTCGTCGGACGGTCGCTCTGTTGTTGATACGTCGCGGATAACACAATAAGCCGGTGTAGTTCTTTGATGGAACTTCCGTGGACGTTGAAATAGAGGGCCAGCCAATCGAGCAGCTCCGGATGGCTCGGTGGCTCGCTGCGCACCCCAAAGTCACTCGGCGTCGTAACGAGGCCAGCGCCGAAGTGATTCAGCCAGATTCGATTTACCATGACGCGGGCCGTCAAAGGATTATCCGGACTGGCGATTGCCTGCGCCAGTTCCAATCGGCCGCTTCCATGCGAAAATGGTTTTCGGTTTTTTGATAGTGCCTGCAGGAATTGCCGCGGAACTTCGTCGCCCCTGGAAGCCGGATTACCCCGGCGAAAAACCCGTGGATTTTTCTGAACGGGCCGGTCCTCAAGCGCCATCGTAAAGGGTGGGGCGTTCGTTGTATTGATAATCAGCCGTTCAATTTCGGCTTGTAGTTTGCTTAACTCGACCCGGCTCGGCTCATCAAAAAACCACTCCTGATCCGCAATTGAGCCTGCGGGCACGTTTGCTGGAGAATCCGCCGCGAGCAAAACTTGCCTTAACTCTTCCCGAGCGGAAACGAAGTTTG
Source organism: Verrucomicrobiales bacterium (assembly GCA_028293365.1). Classification (GTDB taxonomy): domain Bacteria; phylum Verrucomicrobiota; class Verrucomicrobiia; order Limisphaerales; family SXQI01; genus JAQGOX01. The sequence continues at coordinate 1,835 of JAQGOX010000388.1, forward strand.
TCTCAACGACTGTGTTCGGATCCGGCATGCTGCTGGTTAGTAGCTTTCCGTAAATCGAAGCCAAATCATGCATCGATTGCGGAGCATGCTCCTCGAGTGTTTTTTTGACCAAAGGATTGAGCGCCGGATTCTCGAAGATTTCCGCCAGCAAACCACGGCTTTTCGCTTTGAATTCATTGGTGCCGAGGGAGCTCAAGGCGTTCCACGGTGCAAAAACCGGATCGAAAGAACGGGCTCGTTGAGACAAGTAGCTCTGCCACTGCCGCACGAAGGTCGGGTTCAAATCGTCCGGTCCGCGAATCTCGTAAAATTCTTCGCTCGGTAATTTGTCCGCAGTAAGCGATGCAAGAAGGTAATCGCCAGATCTTGAACGCAGCTTTTCGGCAAGAGCTTTCTTTTTTGCAGCGAAAGTGTCCTGCAGTTTTTGAGTGCGCTTTTTGAATTCCACCTCGAATTCATCCGAACCCGAGGTCGCCGGGTCAAGGCGTTCGAGCTTTTCATAGCTGCCATTGAAAACACCATAAAGTGAATAGTAATCGCGCGTCGGGATCGGATCGAATTTGTGATCGTGACACCGGGCGCACGCTACCGTAAGCCCTTGTGTGCCGCGCATGACGACGTCAATGCGGTCGTCGATAATATCATGCACCACACCCAAAAACCGGCGTCCCAGCGTTAGAAATCCCATCGCGGCCAGATTCTCCCGGTTCGACGGTGAGTCCGTGAGCTGATCGGCCGCGATTTGGTAAAGCAGGAATTGATAGTAGGGCATGTCCTGGTTGAACGCACTAATCACCCAATCCCGATACGCGGCCGAATGAACGAAGCGCGGTTCCTCCCGGTCGCTATATACATAGCCTTTAGTGTCCGCATACCGAGCCACATCCAGCCAGTGCCTGGCCCATCGCTCCCCATAATGAGGTGAGGCCAGGAGACGCTCCACCACATTGCTATACGCATTCCGGGACTTATCGGCGAGAAAGCCTTCCACATCCGCGGCTGTTGGGGGGAGACCGGTCAGATCATAGGTCACCCTTCGAAGCAAAGTCCGTTTATCCGCTTGCGGTGCAGGTTGCAATCCCGCTGCCTCCAGCCGTGCCAGAATGAAATTATCAATCGGCGAGAGGCACCACGACGGATTCCGAACCCTGGGAACTAGCTGTGGTTTTGGAGGTATGAATGCCCAGAGATTGGTTTGGGAAGCTTTTTTGAGGGATCCTTCGGGCACAGAAACGGGAGCAGGCGCGCCCATCTTGATCCAGGTGGTGAGGTTGGCAATCTGTTCCTCGGTCAGTTTTTGCTTGGGCGGCATCTGCAGGTCCTCATTGCCATAGCCAATCGCTTCAACCAGGCGGCTTTTCTCAGGTGAACCAGGAACCACAGCGGGACCATTATCGCCCCCTTTTAGCCATCCCTCCGGCGTATCGAGAGTGAGTCCGCCCTTGATCTTTTCACTTTGCGCGCTGTGGCATTTGTAACAACGTTCAACCAATACAGGGCGAACCTGCCTCTCAAAAAAATCAGAGGCAACCTCGTCTGCGGCGACGTGCATGCATCCGATCAGCGTTATCAGGCAGGTGGCGAGCGAACCGATTCTCTTTAAATATGAAAATGCAAACAGCATGGATGCTTCAACTGAACTGATTTTACGCACTGGAACGATAGTTGGCAATTCGTGTCTCCCGCAGGTGTTTCAGCAATTCCCGGTCTCCTGATCGAGCGGATTGGGAAGGATTCGAGTGGAGGCACGAACTTTATTCTTATGGTATTCCAGCGGTCAGGTGTTTGAGTTTGCGCTGCGGATTGAATTGAGAGTCTAGAGAGTTCATGTGTTTTCAGGTTAGAATTTTTTTCGTCGTGTTTTCGCGTACTTTCAGGTTTGGGTGTGTTTTATGGGGAAATCCAGATGTGTTCGCAGGTGTGTCCAAGTGTGTTTGCACTGTGTCTACCGATGTGTTTTCGCGCTCTCACTTCTAGAAGGAATAAGGGCTTGAATTTTGGATTGCGGCAAAAAGTGCTGGATTTTCGTTTTTAACCCCCTGCCAAGCGCGGTCGTAGTCGATCAAAAGCCATACTGAGTACAGCTCGTTCGGGAAACCGTTGGAAACGGTTCCGGGTTCTTGGGGTGTTTGGGGGCACCCAGCTAAAGCGTGGGTGTTAATGGGAGTGCCGCCGGGTTGGGGAACCCGGCCTACAGAATTGCGTTCGGCGGTGATCATTGTTTAGGAATGGTTCGAGATTAGACTAAGTGGAGTAAGAGGGTTGGGATTTGCATGCTGGCGAAGAGGGCTGGGTTTTCGGTTTTCACTTCCTGCCTTGCGCGGTCGTAATCGTGGCCGAGGTTTTTCATTTTATCCTGGACCAGGCTTTGGATTCTCCGGGTACGTTCCATCGAGTCTGAAGTGGCTGCGATGCTTGAATTGCTGAACTGGCGGGTGAATTCGGTTTTAAGGACTGGTTTTGCATTGGCGAGTTGGGCGGTTTTGGTGTCGAAGTCTTTTTCGAGCTGGTTGCGCCAGTGTTCGCGTTCAGTGGGGAGGATTTTGCCCTGGCTAATCGCTGTATCGACGATGCGGTTGAGGAAGCGTTCGTTGAAGCTTTGGAATCGGGTTTCGAGTTGCAGAAGCGGGCGCGGTCCCGGGGCGTTTAACATCGTTTGGGTTCGTAGCTCGGCGGCGAGAGACTCGATGGTGTTTTGGATGGCGGTGTTGGGGAGGTCTTCGCG
>JAQGOX010000679.1 GCA_028293365.1 Verrucomicrobiales bacterium
CGCGACGGTGCCTATCCGAAGGGTGATCTGTGCCGGAGCGACAAACCTCTCTTGCGCCAAGATCTTGCGTCAGATCAGGTGCCAGCACTGCCGGTTCCAGGATAATTAATAACTTGCGCCCGAGGCTCTCCGCGAGCGCCGAAGCCGTTCTCACTTTTCGCCCCCCGCGTCTCCGCGTGAAGCCCACCCCGTCTCATTCCGCGTATTTCGGGTATTCCGTGGTTAACCTTCACTCCGTGCTTTCTCTCTAGAAAAATCTTTAAACAGATGCGATTAGCTCTTCGGAATGCCACCCGGGCGTTTTGCATTTTCTGGCTTGGGAGGAATTTTTGGACGAGGGGCGTTTGATCTTGAGGGTGGGAGGAACAAATGAGCGTAGGCTCACGTCCACTGCAATAATCTTCGGGATTCCGGGGTCATTTGTTCTCCATTTCTTCAAAATTCCCAGCAATTTACCAAAAAATTTCTGTGAATAACTTTTTTAAATTATTTTTAGGGTGGGACGGCGGATGTCCCACCCCCCTCTGTATGCTTTCGCGTATATATGAATCGGAAAAACATCAGACCGACCGTTAATTTCTCAGCCAAACGGGTCCCTGTAGGCCGGGTTCCTCAACCCGGCGCCTCCCCCTGTCTTTCGCACACGTTAACTGACGGCTTCCACACAATAAATCACGATGCGCGCACATTAAATCACAATGATCGTGTTTGTGAAACACGGTAATCCCCAGCAAAACACGATAATCACGTTAAATCACGATCAAAACTTTTTCCTTCCGAACCGATGAATGCGACAGAATTAAACGACTCGAATCCCTCTCTGCCAGGCGGACCGGAAATCTTCATCAAATTCCGTGAGAGCTGCGTGCTCAGCGCACTCTCTGCGGCTCAACAGGAACAGCTTTTCGATTGGCTTGAGCTTTACCCGCCGAAAATCGTTCTCGAAATGGTGGCTGCACCCCCGCCTGACGGTTTCGGCCTCAAAACACATCTCACCTCTCTGCGCCGATTCCATGAACGTGCAGGGACACCCCGGACCACGATATGTGTGCCGAACACTAACCGCAGCAGCCTCTCAAACATCGTGATCCCAAAGAAACATCAGGGATTGAATTTTGAACAGGAGCAAAGGGAGAGAACGGAGGGAAGAATTCTGTCAGAAAAATGTGGGCATAAATATGGGAAGGGGAATGGAGAACTTGAGCAGATGCCGATTGAGTGCCCGGGCCTGAGATCCACTTTTCCAGGTCTGGATCCTTATGTTTCTGACCCTATATTTCTGACTTCATCCGGAAATACCCAAAGAAATCAGGCAACGTGAGCTTATGCCTTCGCTTTTGAGGCTCGTATTTGAGCCCAACGCGCCTTGGCGCTGTCAGCGATCTTTTTTCGTGCGGCGGTGCTCATGGCTTTGCGCTTCTTGATCACGGTTCCAATCGGCGTTGGAGTAACTTCCAGCAGAAGCGATTCCAACTCCGCGTGCAGGGCCTCAATCCTTTCTTTGATTACGGTGGCTTTTTTGAGTTTTGCTGAAGAGAGATTGAAAAGAGCCTGCTTGATATCCATGGAGTCAACTCTAGTCCCGAATTGCGTATAATGCAATTGTTTGGACTGATCGCCTGCGAGTTCTTCAGCACCGCACGCTTTAAACCGGAAGATTGGATTTTCAAAAACTTTGAAGCGTGGCGCAGGTCCTGATAGGTTGAAGGTTCCTGATGGAATACAAAGATACATTAAATTTGCCGAAGACCGCTTTTCCGATGAAAGCGGACCTGGTCGCGCGCGAACCGCAACGCCTCGAAAACTGGCTTTCCACCCGGCTGTACGAACGCATTCAAGCATCCCGCGAAGGTCGCGAGAAGTTCGTGTTGCATGATGGCCCGCCATTTGCGAACGGCGACGTGCATATCGGCACTGCGTTAAACAAGATTCTCAAGGATCTGATCGTTAAGTATCAGACCTTGCGCGGTAAAAGCGCGCCCTATGTTCCCGGCTGGGATTGCCACGGACTGCCCATCGAGTTCAAGGTCAGTCAGGATCTCCGGAAAGCCGGTGACACTTCGAGTGACGCCGTTTCCATCCGCAAGGCCTGCGATGCCTACGCTCGAAAATATATCGATTTGCAGCGAACCCAATTCAAGCGCCTGGGAGTTTTGGGCGATTGGGATAATCCCTACCTCACGCTGAACAAAGAATACGAAGGGAATGAGCTTTCGCTTTTTGCCGATATCGTCGACAAAGGCTTCGTTTATCGAGGTAAAAAGCCGGTTTACTGGAGCATTCCCTGCCGTACCGCGCTCGCGGAAGCGGAAGTTGAATACCACGACCATGTCAGCCAGAGCGTCTATGTTAAGTTTCCGGTAATAGGGCATCCGAACACATTCATCGTCATTTGGACTACCACTCCATGGACCTTGCCCGCCAATTTGGCGGTCGCCTTTAATTCCACTTTTTCGTACTCGTTGATCCGGGTCGGTGAAGAGTGCTTCATCGTTTCGACTCTGTTGCTTCCGGCAATCGCTGCAA
>JAQGOX010000681.1 GCA_028293365.1 Verrucomicrobiales bacterium
CGCGAGTTACTTGATCGAAATATGGCTATCTATATTCAGAAAACCGGGAAGCTGCAGGATATTTTGGACGAAGTGGTTCGCATTTGTCCTCCTTGAAAGGACCGGGCATCGGCGAGGTGATCCTCGAGAATACTGAACAATTCGGATTGAGGGGAATAAGGAGCAATCGAACGCACAAAATAACGGCTATGGCTGAAACAAAAAGTTCTACGCTAAAAATCATTGCGTGGTTCAAACTTGTCAAAGGAGTGCTTTTGATTTGTGCGGCGTCGGGATTGTTGTTGGTATTGTTTGAAAAGGGAAAGGCGGGGGAGGTTCAGCAGTTCATTCAAAAGCTTAGTGTTGATCCTCACGGCAAATTTTTTAAAAACGTGATGGTCAAATTTGCCAAACTATCGCCAAAACTCCCGCTCGTGAGTATTGGCACCATGCTGTATGGATTGATCTTTTGCACGGAGGGTATTGGTTTGCTGAGGGAAAAGCGGTGGGCGGAGTATTTAACGGTCATGGTGACCGGCTCATTCCTGCCCCTGGAAATTTATGAGATCGTTCAGCATCAGACGATTCTTAAAGGCGTTTTTATCGCATTGAATCTGGGGATTTTTATCTACCTGATAATCCGGCTGAAATCTGGAAAACGGCCTTAATGGAATTCCGATGCAATCTCGAGATATCCTCTCCCAAGAGGCGCAAGCTGAACTTATTCTACCGCACTGTGGGCAAGTTCACGAGGACGGAATCGTTAATGACCGGGAGTGGCGAGAATCCTATGGTTTCGTGGCACGTATTAGTAGTAGCGGTCGAGTGCTGCGTTCCATCACTTCCGCTGCAACCGAACCGAGTAGAGTTTTTGCGAGGCCGGATCTCCCATGGGAAGCCAGGCAAATCAGATCGACTCCGAGTCGCTCGGCCGTCTGGCAGATGGCGGTCGAGGGGTGAGGATGTTCGAGGACCTGCACCCCGGTTTTGATTCCGCGCGACTCCGCTCCGCCTGGAATCAGGCCTCGCAATTTGCGTTTCAATGAATCAACGCCCTCGGTCGCTTTATCCGTTGGTTTGGTATATGCAACAAACAAACCATACCGCCATGAGACAATGCGGAGAATGCATAGGGTATGGCCTGGTTTCCAAGCTCGGACAAATCCGTGGTTACGAGGACGGATTTAAATTCCGGAATCGGAGCCGCGTTGTGACTTGCCCTTGCCAGCGGCACGACCGCAATACTGGTCGACGAATGGTGCAGCAGGGTTCGGGAAACGGACCCGAGCCGAATGCGGCTGAGCCCCTCGCGTTGGTGGGATCCGATGACGATCAGGTCTGCGGCACATTCTCCAGCAAGGTCAAGTAACGGCAGATCGGGACGTCCCCAGGACGGGATGACGCGAATCGATACATTTTCGCTGCCTAGTATTCCAGTGACTTTTTGCTTTAAATCCCGCTCCAGCAGCGCCTGAGCTTCAGGTGCGATTGCAGTCGCGGATTTCTGACCGGCAATGCCGAGACGCTCCGATTCGTGAGGGGGCCAGGCAACATACGCCACCGTGATTTCGCAGGGACCGATTTGTCGCAGCTCGTTAATCCAGAGCAGGACTGGAGCGGAGGATTCCGCCAGGTCGTAACAGGCCATTATTTTCAATGGGCGTTCCCCTCGCATCCATGCCGTAAAGGCCGTCGAGCCGCGCACTACCAGGGTGGGTATTTTTGATCGCTCTGCGGTTCTCTCCGCGACGCTTCCGACGAAGAAATGGCTTGGCGCCACCCAGCCGAGCGAAGAAATAACCAACATTCGAGTGGAATCGCGGTGGCCAGCTTCGATCAGCTTTTCGTACGGGGAGCCCGTCAGGAGCTCTTCTCGGACGATCGGCCCGAGCTTGCGAAGTCTTGCGGCTTCCTGATCGAGCTTCATCCTGGCATTGGCGAGAAAAGAGCGTTGAATCTCAGGAGTAGTCGAGGCGAACCCTCCTTGTTCGCTCACATGCACGAGCGCAAGGGTGTCATCGAATCTGCTGGCCAGCATTGCCGCGACGTTGGCAGCTTCGACGGCATGTATGGAAAAATCGGTTCCGCATACAATTGTCATCTTGGTTGGTGTCATATCCAGTGGTCTGATTCGCATGTTGGTCTCCATCTTTTGAACTTCGGTTGCGGCATAAGTATCGATAGACTCGACAACGAGAGAGGATATTTTACCGAGCTTAAATTTGATATGGCTTTCGAAGCTTTAAAATCGAATTTAATTTTTCTGAGCTCGTTCCAAATCCTGGAGGTCTGAAATGACTTTCGGGGGAAACGCGGCGCGCAACGCATTGAGTACCGCAAGGACATCGATCACCTCCTGAAAAATCGCTCCAGCCACGGGGGTTAAATAGCCACTCGATGCGAATACCATTCCGGTCACACTCAGGACCATTCCTCCAACCGCGCTTTGAAGCGCGATCGAACGCATGCGCCGGCTTATGTGCATAAATTCGTCCACTTTTCTCAGCGAATTTTCCATCGCCACGACGTCCGCGGCTTCGGCGGTTACATCGCTGCTTTGGCCAACCGCCATCCCGACTGTCGCCGCCATCATGGCCGGGGCATCGTTAATTCCATCACCGACGTAGAGAGTTTTAGCGCGGGACGTTTCATCCCTGACAATGGCGAGCTTCTCCTCCGGGCTCTTCTCTGCGTAGATTTCGGTGATGCCGACCTGTTCCGCCAGGTATCGAACTTCTGTTTCTCGATCGCCCGAGATAATCATGATGCGTTGGAAATGATGCGTGGGTCCAAGGTGCTGGATGAAGGAATGACCTTCGGCGCGCGGCGCGTCGCGCAAACGGAATGTAGCGGCTAATTTGTCGTCCAGGACCACAATACATTCAAGCCCCCCTACAACTGGCGGAAGCTGTCGAGCCCAGGGGACGTTTTGCGAAATCAGTTTGGAACGGCTGGTGATCTGAACCTGGCGACCGTCCACGGTTCCGCGCAATCCCTGGCCCGGAGGTTCGTTGACCCGCGCGGCGTCCTTGAGTGCGAGGCCTTCCTCCTTGGCCCGTGCCAGTATCGCGCGGGCCAGTGGATGCCTTGAGTACAATTCAAGGCTGGCAGCGAGTGTAAGCACCTCCTTTTGCTGGAACCCAGGGGCGATTATCTGCTCCGTCACGGTCGGTTCTCCATAGGTCAGTGTTCCTGTTTTGTCGAAAATCGCCGTTCGACACGCGGCGATTTGTTCGAGGACCACCGGGTTTTTAACAATAATCGAGCGTCGCGCTGCCAATGAGATTGAGCCAATGATTGCAACGGGAATCGCGATCAGCAAGGGGCATGGAGTCGCAACCACGAGGACGGCGAGAAAGCGAACTGCCTCACCGCTGAAAAGCCAGGCCAGCAGAGCTATAGCAACGGCGACCGGCGTGTAAATGGCTCCCAATTGATCGCCGAGCCGCCGTAAATGCGGTCGTTTCTGTTCGGATTCGCGCATTACCTCCATGATTTTCGCGTAGCGGGAATCGATCGCCAGCTTCGTTGCTGTGATGGTCAGCGCCGATTCTCCATTCACAGCACCGGAAATTACGGTGGACCCGGGTGCCTTTGGAACTTCGAAGGGTTCGCCGGTCAGGAATGCTTCATTCATCACGCCATGGCCATCCGATACGATCCCGTCAACCGGGCAAATGTCGTGCGGATAAATCACCAGGTCATCGCCGATCGAAATGTCGGCCAATGCCACGTCGTTGATTTCTGAATTGCTCCGCCGATGAGCCATGGCCGGCATACGTTTTGCCAGGAGCCGCAAAACCGACGAGGCGTGCCTGACTGCGTAACTTTCCAACGCTTCGCCGCCGGAAAGCATCAGGACTACAATGGTTCCAGCAAGATATTCGCCGAGCAGCACCGATGTTACAATTGAGATACCTGCAAGTAGATCTGAACCGAATTCGCGCCGGTATAATTTTTTCAGCAAACCATACACCAGCGGAATCCCGCCCAAAACAAGAGCGATCAGTAACGGCGTCTGGACCCATGCCGCACTAATCGAGGACGTCCACCAGCGCAGCACGAGGTGAAGTGCAATCATCATTACTGAAAGGGAGGCGATTGTGCCTGTCTTCCGGCGCTGGAATGTTTCACTGCGTTCTACCGTATGAGCTGGTGTGTTCATTCGTTCATTCGGACCTTATTCAGGCTGGACCGATTCGGTTCCAGCTTGATCTCAGTCCTACGAAGTCTGTAACACACCGGGGATGGCTGTTCTGCGCGGCTGTTGGCAACCGGTAACCGTTTTTTGCGCTAAAAAGCGGACCGGTAACCGCGGTCAGGGCTTCATAACCAGGCCTGGGGACCAAAGATCTACGCCTCATGAGCACCCCCTCGGACTTGGTTGTAAGATGGCAATTTTCGCGTGGTTATCGCCAACAAACGCTGAGCCGAAATCTCACTCTCGAATGACCTTAAACACGAAACAAAGAAACAATCATTTAATGAAACCGGATTTATCCAAGAGTGGGGCTCAGCGCCCGAACCATAAGTCACCCCGGACTGTTTACTTCGAAGCTACCGCACCAGATGCAAAATCGGTTTGCATCGCTGGGACTTTCAATTTCTGGCATCCGGCCGCGACGAAAATGGTGAAATTGGAGGGCGGACGCTGGGGAAAAAGGCTGACTCTGCCACCAGGAGCCTATGAATATCGTTTTGTCATGGATAATCAATGGAAAGCGGATCCGAATTGTCATCAATCAGTTCCGAATCCGTACGGCGGGATGAATTCGTTTCTCAGTATTGCAGAGGTTCCTGTCAGTTCATCAAAGAAAACAGGTTTTTCCCGTCGAATTCTGAAACCGACATTTAGCGGATCGCTCCCGAGTCCCGCAGAAGAATTAGAAAGGAGTCATTTATGAATCGCTTACTAAATACGGATTTAGAAGCGATAGGTTATCCAGGCCGAGACGTAATCGACATCTTTTCCGGAGGTCGTTTCTTTTAAAAAAGCTCCAGCGAAGAAATGCGCATAATCAGCGGAAAAAGAAATATGACGATCGAACCGCCATTCCACCAATGTTTCAGCCTGGTTGCCGATATAGCGGGCTCGGCTGTTGCGTCCTGATTGGATTAGATTGATCGCCGGCCCGTAGATGCCATCGCGCACGCTCTCGCGCCAGAAGCAATCCCAGTCGAGCGTCAGGTTTATATTCCTCGGTAGCGCGAATTCCAGTTGAGGGTGCAGATCCATGTGATTCGCAGGACCTATGAGGGCGGGTTCGCCAAAGTATGCGCCGCGCGGGAAGAGCGGGTTGAATGTCTGTAAATTGGAGTCGTTCGGGTCATCGTCGCCGCTGGTGATGTTCGCTTTGAAACTGACCCTCGGCGTCAGAGGCGCCTCCTTGAAGGTAAATCCGACATCCGACGCCGCCGTCCATGCCTGTATGTTTCCGCTGCCGAAGGTTCCGAACTGGTAAACGAACTCGAGGTTGTAGTCCCATCCCGCTTTTTCTCCGGAAATGCGAGACCCGACGGTGTGGCGAAGCTCATTGGCGAAACCCTGGTCGTAACGAGCGTTCTCGCGGTCAAGACCCAGGTAGTATAAATCGATTTTCCCCCCAGGCAACCAGGATACGGGGGTGACGGCGTAGAGACCCCAGAAACTCTGGTGGGGGTCGGGATCGTCGTCGAATGCTCCAGTTTTAGTTCGGACCGGCTTGACGGCGAACGCATCGACCTGCCAGCTGTTGTATTTCAGAATTGCTTTCGCGCCGTCGAAGCTGAGGCGTACGTTAGGCGATTCACGAAATGAAATCAGTCGAGATGAGCCGTAAGAGAGTTCCTGGCGACCCGCACGAATGGTCAACGAATCCTCGTCGATTAAGGGGAGGCGCAGGTCGAAAAACGCCTGATTCAAATCCAAATCGTCCCGATCAGCCGGCCGAGGGCCTCCCGTGCGGTCATCTTCAAGGCCACTTTTGAGCTGAGCAAATATACGGAAGTTGGTTCCGAAATGCGTATCCGCGTGAATCATGTAACGCTGAAGCAAATAACCATCCTTATCCTGCGGACCGCGACCCCAAATGCTGTTTTCAAAATATTCGTAACGTTCCCGAATCTCGCCACCGAGCGTCAGATAAGTGCTTCCTCTTTCATTGAACGGAATATATTTAAGGGAGTCCAAATAGTCCGGTTGGCCACTCAAATCGCGTAGGTACAAATAATTTTCGTCATAGCGAAGCTGCTTGAAGGGCGGGGGAGCGGAAACAGGAGCGGGATCCGAACGTGCTGAATAGATACCTGCGAATGGTAAACCCAGTATCAGTAGGCACGATGTGGGAAGATTCCGTCGCCGTGATATGCAATCGTCGGCATGTAGGATCGCTTGCAAATAGAGAATAGGTTTTCCTTTGAATCGACTTTATTAAAACGCAAAGCAATCGCATCCCATTCCCCAAAAGCCAGCGCAACGATTACGTGCGGCTTCGATTCCAGCGAGGAGTTGCTGTGCGGCGTGCCCGCATCCGCCATGACGACATTCTGCACTATGCTGGTAGGTATCCGCGATGGGCACTCCCGCGCGCGCGGCCCTGCGAATATCCAAAGGTGCTCCATAGCCACCAAAATATTTG
>JAQGOX010000393.1 GCA_028293365.1 Verrucomicrobiales bacterium
TTCGTCGTCCAGGCCGCTTCGCGGAGGTTCAGAGCGTGCGCGCGCGCATCGCTTGCGAGCGTCTCCAATTGTTTGCGGTCAACGCTGCCTTTGCGTTGAGCAGCCTCCAGTTCCAGAGCCATGCCGCTAAGGCTGGCACTCAAATCATCGTGAAGATTGCGGGCGATGCGGGCGCGCTCCCGCTCTACCGCAACGTCCTGTCGTTCAATATAGACCCGCCTTTGCCAATGCAATCGCCAGGCCGCGAAGCTGCCGCTTGCGGCCAGCAGACCAAGCGCGCAACTCACAGGAAACCACACAGTCTGCGAAAATTTTGGAGCGATTGAAAATTTGAAAGCCGCTCCGGTTTCATTCCAATAGCCATGATTATTGCAGGCAATAACGTGAAAGGAGTAATCACCTGGGGTCAGGTTATTGTAAGTAGCGATCCGCCGGTTTTGATCGTCCAGATGCCAATCCGTTTCATAGCCATCAAGACGATGTTTAAAGAGCACTCGCTCCGGCGCAGTCAAACTATTGCCAGCATAATGAAATTCCACAGAATGTGCTGTGCCAGCTTCAAAAATCGTAGCCGCACCGCTTGCCACAGTTAACGTGGTGGTGAGACCCCGATCACTGCGGGAGATTGAAGGAAGCTTTGTCGGACCACGTGAAAACCCGTCACCAAAAACAATTTTGTCGTCCGATATCACTTGTTCGATAACGACCGGTGGGGAAATCTCGTTCTTCCGAATCTGCTTCGGATCGATCATGACCACGCCTTTGGTTGTCGGAAACCAAATACGGCCTTCATGGTCCCTGGCGCCGGCTGGTTGGTTGTCACCGCCATTGCATTCACTGCTAATCATCCCGTCTGCTTCGCCGTAGGCGATGCAATGAATTTGTTTTTCGCCACCTGAGGCAACTTGATTCAGTTCGGCCCTGGAGATTTGATAAATTCCACGAAGACCACTCAACCAAAGATAACCAAAATCATCCTCCTGAATATTGTTGATGATGTTTTCGCGGAGGCCATTTTGGGTTGTGAATGTGAAGAAGGCCCCTTCCGACTTTCCTGGGCCTGGCGGAATGAAGCGATTAAGCCCATGCTGTGAGCCAACCCAAAAGACACCATTCGTGTCTTCGTGAATGCACCAGGCGCGATTATTATGTTCTCCCAAATCAGTTTTGAATGAAGCGATTGCGCCATCATGGAAGCGATACAAGCCAGCCCCAAAAGATCCGAACCACATATCTCCGGTGCGGTCCTGATAAATCACACGAACATCGCAGCAGGAGAGAGCTGTATTGGTAAGGGAGTCGGTCCAATTACCTTCGTTCTGGAAAACAACGCCTCGAGATGTTCCAATCCAGACACGCTCCTGCCGATCTTCGTAAATGGTCCTGATGGCGCGATCTTTGAGATAAGGCTGATCGTCAGACAAAGGATAGAAAATCTGAAACGTGTCGTTCACAATAATGCCGAACTGCCCCGATTCAAAACCAAGCCAGAGTCGATTTTGATGATCAGCCATGAGGACATCCAACGGGTGCCAGTTCGAATCGATCTGTTTCGATATAACATTAGTGATTCGTCCGGCACGAATCGCACTGACTCCCCGGGCCGACTTCGCCCATACAGTTCCATTCCGGGCGATGGTGAGTGCACGCACATCCGCCGAGTCCAGACCATCCGAATATACTTTGACGCGCTGCGGTTCGAGCCGAAACAACCCTTCCGTGGACCCGATCCAGAGATTGCCTTCGCGATCCCGCAGAAATCGGCTAATGTCCAAAATCGGCCGTTCAGGAATTCGGACTGGTCGGGAAGTTTCACCATTCCAGAGGCATAAAGTCGATCCCGACGCTTGAGGGAATCTCAGATAGATCGCATCAGCTCCCAGACAAAATATCGCATCTGCGAAAGGTCCCTGGCGGTCGGAGTGAGGCAACAAATGCATCCACTTTCCCGCATGAACTTTCCACAGGCCATCAGAAGCGCTCAACCACAAATCACCGTTTGTATCCTGACAGCAAGCACGGCATGGCTTCTTAGGATCGTCGGGCCATTCGAACCGCCGAACACCCCTCGTCTCAAGATCGAGAATATAAAGCCGGTCTGAAGTGCGGTACAGTATTTGAGTGGAACTCAATTCCAAAATATCCTGGATTATTTGTGAACCATATTCAGACAACGCCTCCCAGGTTTGAAATGTACCTTCTCTTTCTTGAAAATGGGCGAGGATTCCAGTGCCGGGTGAAAACCAAATGCCTCCATTTTGTGCTCCGTGAATAATTCCGACGCTCGTTCCGGACGGAAGTTGAATCGCTGGCTTTTCGAATCGCCGATTTTTAAAGCGCAACAACCCGCCTCCCGTTCCAATCCAAAGCGAGCCATCTCGATTATCCACAACAAGTGCATTAATCGAATCATGAATCATTTCCGGAGTGTTACTTTGGTCGTAAACCTTGAAATGGATTCCGTCGAAACGGGCGAGTCCATAAAGCGTGCCAATCCAAAGATATCCGTCCGGTGTTTGCGCTATCGCTTTAATGGAATTCTGTGGCAGACCATTTTCCGCGGTCCAGCGAGTAACACGATAACCTTGATCTGCTGCCGGACTTTTGGCTTCCGCAGCCGATGAGATGGTTGCCAAGCGAATTATGGCCAGCCACAACACGATTACCGTGGATACGCGGAACATACGCATTCATTTGCTACAGCCAACTCTTCGCGAATGAAACATCAAACATTGGGGTGAGGGTGTCTTCGAATCGAGCCGCTTGCGTCCTTACCGCATTGAGACTCTCTGAGGCATCGATCGGCCTCAGGAGGAAAGCGATGTTTCGAACGCGGTTAAAGCCCATGCCCTTCCTGACGAGGCGGAATAAACAGTCGAAAGAATCTGTTTCCGATGCGCGTTGAATCAATGACGCTCCTGGTTCTGCCGTCGTCAAAGATTGGATCGAGGAATTCCGTCCAGTTGGTCGTTGCCAGGCTGGCATTTTGCTGTAAAGAAAAACCGGTGGAAGGGGAAGGCCATGAGACTATCACGCTCGCGTCTGTGCGCGCGATGATGAGCAAAGGTTGTCGTGAAGTTTGCTGCACTGAAATGAAACTTGAGAAACCGCTCGTTAACGAATAATTGCCGCCACTCAGCACGCTCCCGGCGGCTGCCTGGCCGATGGTGCCGCGGACGGAATAAATGCCTCCCACGCTCGAGCCGCCACCCCCGGCGACTCTGAACCAGTCGATGGAGTATGGCTGGGCAAAGCCAATTCCCGGAATAATTAAGCCGAAAAGGAAACTTAGTCTTATCATAAAAGCCTCATTTTTTCGCCGCAAGCGACTGGACGAACTGTTCCAACACCGACAGACGCTTGGCCAAAGAATCGTTTTGTGCTTTCAAAGTTTGAATCTCGGCACTTTTCTCCTTCAGGTTTTCGATCTCCGTATTTTGTTTTCCAACTTGGCGATGCTGTTTAAGAAATTCATTAAGAAGCATGGCATTCACCGCTTCGTAGCGAACTGTGTAAATCTGGTTTTTGTCATCGCGCGCGACGAGATCGGGGTCAATCTGCTCAACATCCTCAGCGACGAGGCCGAATTGGGGAATTTCCTGGGGGTCAAGTTCCGATTTGTAGAGGAACGTCACAGGCTTTAGGGAAAACAGGACCGCGCTTGCATCGTCCATGCTCTGGATTTCCCGCTTGTATCTGGCTGAGGAAGTGAGCGTTCCGAGATGTCCGTTTGCATCGACGTAAACCGCCACTCCACTGGCGACTGTCGCTCCCGAAATGCCCGCAATAAATGTCTGGGTTTGAATATTTTTCGTGCCGAGGCGGATCGTGTTATCGTCGTCAGCGACGCCGGGGTTTCCGATATGAATATTGAAACTCCGGTTCGTCAGATAAAGGCCAGCTTGATAACCAACCGCGATATTGTTTTCGCCCGTCCGAATATCTCGAAGGGCCTCGTAGCCATCGGCCGTGTTATTATTGCCATTGCTGTTTTGAAGAGCGCTCACGCCACTGGCTGTATTGTAAGAACCAATAACACTATTGACGAGCGCGGAAAACCCATTCGCGGTATTGTTGCTTCCCGTGGTGTTCGCCCAAAGGGCGTCGAGTCCATTAGCGGTATTGTTATTCCCAGTGGTATTCGCCCTCAGCGTTTGCATTCCATGACCCGTATTGTTTATGCCGGAGGTGTT
>JAQGOX010000692.1 GCA_028293365.1 Verrucomicrobiales bacterium
TTGTTGACGAGGCGGCGCAGAAGCGTGCGAACGGTGGCGAGAGTCCATTGTTTGCGGTGTTCGAGCACGTCCACCACCACGCTGGCCGGCACGGGCGCACGTTCCCAAACCACCGTCATAACCTCCCATTCGGCCTCCGTAATGCGTATGGATGTATTCATAAATGTTACACGTGTCACAGACGTTGTATGTTACACGCGTAACATTCCGCAAGAACTTTCTCGATTATCTTTGTGGACCGAATCGCGGATAGCGAAAATGGTTGCGGTTCCGCGCCCCCCTAAGCCGTCGACTCTATCGCACAATGCGAAAGAATTGTTTTGGAACCCGGCTGACGACAAAGCGATCTCCGCGGAAATCTCGTTGAGATGGTTCGGCTGAGTTTCATCGAAGGTGCACTCTCCCCAACTGACGGAGTCGAGATCTGCTTTTACAGCCGCGTGGAGAATATCGCATCGAAAAATGGCTTTCCGTGCCACACGCCGAACACCTGAGCGGGCCCACCGGCAAGTTTTGACATAAATCCCGAAGGCGATATGCTTTTGAGAGCGTTTTGCGGCGTGTTTTTAGTCCGTGAACAAGAGGAATGAACGATAATTATCCGTTACCCAGTGATTTGAATTTGGCTTTTGTCGAGGGACTTTACACCGAGTACCTTCGCGATCCTTCTTCAGTAACCGCCGAATGGCAGCAGTACTTCAAACAAATCGCCAATGGCGATTACATGAAGAGTTATGCGCGTCCCGGCCCTTCTTTCGAAGCCGCCAGCATTTTTAACCCGCCAACCGAAAGGCGTTTCGATATCGAGGTCGCTCAACCCAGGGAAGAGGGCCGAGCCAATACGCTCCAGGATCGGGTCAGTCAACTTATTCGTGCCTATCGGGTTCGTGGACATGTCATTGCCCAAATCGATCCCCTCGGTATTCCCCGCCCCACCCCGCCGGAACTTGAAGCACCGTATTACGGATTCAGCGAAGCGGATCAGGACCGGCGATTTTCGTGTGAGACGCTCTCGGCGGACGGAACGCTGACTTTGCGGGAAATCCTTGATCGTCTGCGCAATACCTATTGCCGGACCATCGGTGTCGAATACATGCATATCGACGATCGATCGGTGCGACGCTGGCTGCAGGAACGGATGGAACAAACCGAGAATCGACACCAAATCTCGCGCAAGGAACAACTACGAATATTGACCCGGCTTACAGACGCGGTGGTATTCGAGGAATTTATCCATAAAAAATTTGTCGGAGCGAAAAGCTTCTCACTTGAAGGCTGCGAAAGCCTGATTCCCTTGCTGGACCTGGCGATCGAAAAAGCGGCCGACCAGGGAGTCGAGGAAATCGTATTTGGCATGGCGCACCGAGGGCGGCTGAATGTGCTCGCGAATATCATGGGCAAAAGCGCGTCAGAAATTTTCCGCGAATTTGCTGACGCCGACCCGGAACTCTACACCGGACGCGGAGACGTCAAATATCACAAGGGTTACAGCGGCGATTGGAAAACGACTTCAAAACGAACGGTTCATCTTTCGCTTTGCTTTAATCCGAGCCATCTGGAATTCGTCAATCCTGTTGCGATGGGCCGGGTTCGCGCCAAACAGGATCGAGTGGGCGACAAGGAACACGCTCGCGGTTTAACCGTGCTTATTCATGGCGATGCGGCATTTGCAGGAGAAGGGGTCATTCAGGAAACACTCAACCTTTCCGAACTTTCAGGATACTCGGTTGGCGGAACACTGCACATCATCGTCAACAACCAGATCGGTTTTACGACCAGCCCGCATGAGGGGCGCTCCTGCACTTATGCGACAGATGTGGCGAAAATGCTTCAGATTCCGATCTTCCATGTGAATGGCGAGGATCCGGAAGCGGTCGCTCAGGTGGTGCGGCTTGCATTGGAATTCCGTCAAAATTTCCGCCGCGATGTAGTGATCGATATGTATGGCTATCGGCGACTCGGCCACAATGAGTCGGACGAACCATCATTCACGCAACCGCTTCTGTACAAGGCGATTGAACAGCGCAAACCAGTTCGCGAAGGATATCTTGATTACCTGCTAAAACTGGGAGGAATCACCAAGAAGGACGCGGATCGCATCGCCGAAAGTCGCCAGGAACTTTTCGAGAAGGAGCTAACGGAATCGCGCACACCTAATTACAAAGCGCCCATTCCATTAACCCGAAAGACTTGGGAACCGTATGTCGGTGGGCCTGAAAAGGGTGTCCCCGATGTCGATACCGGTGTTGAAAAAGCCCGACTTAGCAGGATTTTGGAGGCACAGACAATTCTGCCCGCTGATTTTCATCCGCATCCGAAAATCGAGCGTTTTCTCCAGGCCCGCGCCAAAATGGCCAGGGGCGAACACGCACTTGACTGGTCGGCTGCGGAAGCCCTGGCTTTTGGGACCATCGCAACCGAAGGTTTTCGGATTCGCATGAGCGGCCAGGACTCGCGTCGCGGTACCTTTTCGCATCGCCATGCCGTGCTTTACGACTATGAAGACGGTCATGCCTACACCCCGCTCCGGCACCTCGACCCAAAACAGGCGACCGTCGAAATCTTCAACAGCCCACTCTCGGAAGTGGCTGTGCTTGGGTTTGAATACGGTTACAGCCTCGACACCCCGAACGGATTGGTTCTATGGGAAGCACAGTTTGGTGATTTTTGGAATGCCGCCCAGGTAATTGTCGATCAGTTCATTGCGAGCGCTGAAGAAAAATGGAAACGACTTAATGGAGTGGTGATGTTATTGCCCCATGGTTTCGAAGGACAGGGTCCGGAACATTCCAGCGCGCGGCTCGAGCGCTTTCTGCAATTGGCGGCAAACGACAATATGCAGATCACCTATCCAAGCACTCCGGCCCAGTATTTCCATTTGCTGCGGCGGCAGGTGGTGCGTCCCTGGCGCAAGCCGCTGATTGTGATGACTCCGAAGAGTCTTCTGCGCCAGGCGGAAGTGATCTCATCCCTGGAGGATTGCGCTACGGGGCAGTTCCAGCGAATTCTGCCAGACCCGACGAACCCTTCTCCAGAGCAGGTGCGGCGGATCATTCTTTGCACGGGAAAAATTTATTACGAACTGCACAAAGCACGCGAAGCCGCGCATCGGACAGATATCGCGATCATTCGCCTGGAACAGCTCTTCCCTCTGGATCAAAATCGGTTGCGAGTCGAATTGGATCGCTATCCCAAAGACGTTCCCGTTCATTGGGTTCAGGAAGAACCAGAGAACATGGGGGCATGGCATTATATGCGAGCGCTTTTTGGCGACACGATTCTGGATCGACGCCTCTGGCGGATTTCGCGGCCAGCCGCTTCGAGTCCCGCAACCGGTTCTGCCAACAGCCATAAATTGGAGCAACAACAAATACTCAAACGTGCGCTGGAAATGCCAGCACC
This sequence comes from Verrucomicrobiales bacterium, assembly GCA_028293365.1. Classification (GTDB taxonomy): domain Bacteria; phylum Verrucomicrobiota; class Verrucomicrobiia; order Limisphaerales; family SXQI01; genus JAQGOX01. The sequence goes on from JAQGOX010000692.1 coordinate 3,403, forward strand.
TCGCAATTCATAATCAGGGATTCAAATGGAACTAAAAGTGCCGGCGGTAGGTGAATCGATAACGGAAGTCGAAATCGGTGATTGGCTAAAAAAAGAAGGGGAAACGGTGGCGCGCGACGAAAATCTTGTCGTGATTGAAAGCGATAAGGCGACCATGGAACTGCCTGCCCCAAGCGCTGGGAAACTCACCAAAATTCTGAAACAAAAGGGAAGCGTAGTCAACGTAGGGGAAGTCATCGCTCACCTCGAAGAAAGCGGTGACGGTAAAGTTACTGCCGATAAACCTGCAAAACCGGATGAGGCTTCACCGGCTTCAGCAACGGCGGCACCCCTCGCAGCTAATGCAGCACCTCGCTTAATGCCCGCTGCGGAACGCATTTTGAATCAACAAGGCATCAAACCCGAGTCTGTTGAAGGCACCGGCCCAGGCGGCCGTATCCTTAAAGAAGATGCCCAGCGCAAGGCCGGCGAAAAAACGAGTGAGAAGGCGCAGGAATCGCACTCTCAGCCTGCTGCTGTTTCCACATCTTCCCCAGCTCCTGCTTCACAAACGCATAAGCCTGCAGCAGGGTCGCGCGCAGAAGAAGTAGTTCCGATGACGCGCTTGCGACGCACCCTGGCTGACCGCCTCGTTCAGGCACAGCATAGCGCCGCGCTTTTGACCACTTTCAATGAGGTGGACATGAGCAGCATCATGGCTCTACGCAAGGAATATCAGGATGCATTCGTGGCAAAATATGGTGTGAAGCTGGGCTTCATGTCTTTCTTCGTTAAAGCAGTCATCGAAGGCCTCAAGCAGATTCCGCAGGTCAACGCAGAAATTCGCGGTTCCGATGTGGTGTACCACAACTATTTTGATATAGGCGTTGCCGTGGGCGGTGGACGAGGGTTGGTGGTTCCGGTTCTCCGGAATGCAGAACGCTTAAGCTTCGCTGAAATCGAGATTGCGATAGCGGATCTGGGAAAACGGGCGAAGGACAACAAGCTCAAACTGGAAGAATTACAAGGCGGCACTTTCACCATCAGCAATGGCGGCGTTTACGGTTCTCTTCTATCCACTCCAATTATCAATCCTCCGCAAAGCGGCATATTAGGAATGCATGCCATTCAGGACCGTCCTGTGGCGCGTGAAGGACAAGTCGTGATTCGTCCGATGATGTATATCGCACTGACCTACGATCACCGCATTGTTGACGGCCGCGAAGCAGTTACTTTTCTGAAACGAATCAAGGAAATGATCGAAAATCCGACGCGCATTCTGCTCGAAGTTTGATCCGGCTAATATCGAACGAATCCTATGCCTCAGCATGATTTGGTGGTCATTGGCGCTGGTCCCGGCGGTTACGTGGCAGCGATCCGAGCTGCACAACTTGGCTTAAACGTCGCCGTTATCGAGCAGGAATCTGCTCTGGGTGGCACCTGTCTCCGGGTCGGATGCATTCCGAGCAAGGCATTGCTCGAATCAAGCGAGCTATTCACAGAGGCTCGTCAAAGTTTTGGTCGCCATGGAATTGTTCTTGCCTCCGTGGAGCTTGATCTAAAGGCAATGCTTCGACGCAAAGAGCAGATCGTGAACGGCTTGACCAAGGGAGTCGAATCGCTCTTCAAAAAAAACAAGATTACGCGATATCTCGGCCACGGCAAAATCACCAGCGCCACCTCTGTCACCGTGGAATCGAAAGAAGGCGCGGTCGAGTTATCCGCAAAAAACATTCTGATCGCCACGGGAAGCAAACCCAGTTCTTTGCCCGGGATTCAAATGGATCGGGATCGAGTGGTTACCAGCACCGAGGCTCTTTCATTCCCTGAGGTTCCGAAACGTCTCATTCTCATTGGGGCCGGATATATTGGCCTGGAATTGGGATCCGTCTGGAATCGACTCGGATCCAAAGTTGTAGTCCTGGAGTATTTGAATCGAATATTGCCGGGTATGGATTCTGAAATTGCCGGGGATGCTCAAAAAGTTTTCGAAAAACAAGGGCTCGAATTCAAGCTGGGAAAGAAGGTAAATGCAGCGCGAGCCGAAGGCAACGAGGCGATCGTCGAAGTTCAGGGCGAAGAACCGATCCGGGCGGACAAAGTTCTGGTCGCCGTCGGCCGTGTGCCGAACACCGACAATCTCGGATTGGAAAATGCAGGCATCAAACTGGATCAACGGGGCCGGATCGAAGTTTCGAAGAATTTCGCAACTTCCTCCTCCAACGTATTTGCGATTGGTGACGTGATCCAGGGACCGATGCTGGCGCACAAGGCCGAAGAAGAGGGAATAGCCTGTGTCGAAGCACTCATCACTGGCTGCGGACATGTGAATTACGATGCGATTCCCGGGATCGTCTATACGCAACCCGAAATCGCCACCGTGGGCAAATCCGAAGATCAACTTAAAGAACAGGGCATTGCCTATCGGAAAGGGATCTTCCCCTTCAGAGCGAACGGACGCGCCCACGCTTTGGGCCATCCCGATGGCAAAGTTAAAATCCTGGCGGACGAAAAAACGGATCGGGTTTTAGGAGTTCACATTATCGGTCCGCGCGCTGGAGATTTGATTGCCGAGGCGACCGCCGCCATGACATTCGGTGCAAGCAGCGAAGATATAGCGCGAACCTGCCATGCGCACCCAACTTTATCCGAATGCCTCAAAGAGGCGGCACTGGCGGTTGACGGAAGAGCGATCCATTTTTAGAAAAAAACGCGCAGCCAACCTGGCTGCGCGCCCATTGAGGCCGACCTGGATCAGAGGTTTAAGCCTAATCCGATACTGAACACCCATTGGCCATGACGTGCCTGGTCACCAAAATGATTCGCGCGATCAAAGAAAAACTGATATTCGCCCTGAGCAAAGGCGAACGTTTTATCTAAAATGTAGTATTTAATTCCCGCTTCCGGCCCGGCCTCGCCAACGGTTGAACGATGGGTGCCATAGGACAAACCGATATTTCCGCCGATGTAGGGCACAAACTTTCCGAGGATGAAGTTGTAATCACCAGCGATCCGAGAGCTTCCGCTCCAAAGGGTGCCACCTACGTTGGGATTGGTGTATCCCATGTCCTGACGCAGAGAGAGTTCCCAATTATCGGTAAAGAAGTAACCGAGGCTTCCGTCGACGTTAAAACCGCCGTTGTTGAAGTCACGATCCGCGATACCACCGCCACCGAGCGTGATTTCCCATTCTCCAGCCGCGGGCTGAGCCTGGATAGTTGAAGCAGTTCCGAACGCAATCGCAGCGATCAGAGCCATTTTGTGCATAGTTTTCATTTAGTATTTCTCCTTGTGTTTGACTGAATCCCAACATTTAAGAAGCGAGCCCTGTCGGCCCAACTTCCCTCCCGTAAAGTCAATAATTAGGGGGGAGTTTCTTGTCAATCGGGCCACTTTTGAGCTATTCCTTCACAAAAGCCGAAAACCCTCCGACTCCAATCGAAACACGACAGCTTTAACGTTAATTTTAAGCTTTTTTTTCAAAAAAACCTAAAGCAACACCCATCGATAAGGGAATCTACGTCCGCTCTTTCAGGGGAAATCTTAGCCTGTTTTTTCTCCAAAAAACTGCGAAGTGAAATCTTTCAGTTCGATCGGCCGTTTTTTCATTTTCCACGGAGCTGGATTGTTGTCTTCTGTTTCAATGCCGCGCGAAACGCTAAAAGATGCCAGTCGAATTGTAGTAAAATTAGGGACCGGTGTACTGACCGATTCCAATAAGCAGCCTGACATGGCGCAAATGGAGCAGTTGGTATCTCAAATGGCTGCACAAAGAAAGGCGGGCAGAGAGGTTGTCTTGGTCACGTCGGGCGCAGTGGGCGCAGGCATGGGAGCACTAGGATACAAAAAAAGGCCCATTGAACTGGCGCAGCTCCAGGCGTGTGCGGCGGTCGGCCAATCCCGCCTCATGTCCACGTACGAGCAACTTTTCGGAAAATTCAACCTTCACGTTGGACAGGTTTTGCTTACCCACGATGATCTGCAACATCACGAACGTCATCTCAATGCCCGAAATACCTTAATCGGTTTGTTACGCAGCGGAGTGGTACCAATCATTAATGAAAACGACGCCGTTTCGTTTACAGAAATCAAATTTGGAGACAACGACAAACTTTCCGCTCTTGTCGCCAGCCTGCTTCCCGCAGATCTGCTCATAATCCTAACAACCGTTTCGGGGGTGATCCAGGATTTCGGAAAGCCAACTGCCCGAACACTTTCGGTCGTGGAACAGATTGATTCCGAAATTGAAGCCATGGCAGGAGGAACTACCAGCGTGACGGCCGTCGGCGGAATGGCCTCGAAAATTCAAGCTGCGAAAATTGTAATACGTTCTGGGATTCCTCTGGTT
>JAQGOX010000710.1 GCA_028293365.1 Verrucomicrobiales bacterium
CGAGGCGGAACCGAAGTGAAGAATGGTTTCACCAGCAAGCGGGAAAAATCGAGATTGGTAACGTACCCCTTCCTGTTCGATCCCGAGCGGCGATTGCGGATGACCGCGACAGGCCGAAGTGAAGAAATAGAGGGAAATCGATCGAACAGGTATGAGTCTTTGAGATTTTAATCGGAATCTGAATTGACATCTTTAACTGTTTAGATGCGAATAGGGGAAATCCCAAAGAATTCGCAGTGCCGCATTATTTCCAGGCTCATTGAACAGTGCGATTTTGGGGAAGTGGAGAAACCAACCTAATACGCTCATGCAAAAGCTTCATTCATTCATCGTCGTTAGTCTCTTAATCTTGTTCAGCTCGATGCTCAGTCGCGCGGAGTTGGCAAATGTCGCGCTTAACGGCCATCCAACCGCAAATGCGGATTTATACGGCAATGCGAGCATCTCAAAGCTTGTGGATGGGGATAAACAAAACGTCTTCCACGGAAGTACCGCGCTACCGGACGGGTTTGCGTACACCTTGGATCTTGGAAAGAATTATGCGGTGACGCAACTCAAGATCTATCCCCGCCAGGATGGCTGTTGCGCGGATCGTTTGACGGATTTTCGGGTTTCTGTTCACGGCACAAATGAACTCGGCGAGATGGGCAATGAAATTTGGGGCGCGGATCAGTTTGCGGACGGATCGAATCCGCCTTCCACAAACGGCTCGCTCGTCACCATTAACCTGCCCAGCCCTCAAACCGGCCGTTGGATCGAAGTTCGATCGTTGAAAAGCCCGGTACCGGACTACTCGTTGCAAATGACCGAGCTTGAGGTTATCGCGGACGTGCCAGCCTCCGAAATAAACCGCGCGGTGGGAGCCGTTGCCACAGCGAATCAGAACATTTACAGCGGCCAGTCTGTGGGGTCACTTGTTGACGGAAACAGGCTCAGTCTCGCGCATGGGGAGGCCAATTTGCAGCCGGGGTTTGCTTTCACGATCAATCTCGGTGTGGAAGTGGATATGACTAAAATCCAGATCGTTCCACGGCAGGACGGGTGCTGTCCGGAGCGTCTCACAAATTATCGCGTTTCCATTTATAAAGACGCGGCTGGAGCGCCCGGGAATAAAGTTTGGAGCGCAGACTTGCATACGGATCAGAGCAATCTTGGATCAACTCCTGGAGTGTTCGACGTTTTGACCAGCGACCTGGATCCGGCAGGGCAGTTCAAAGGGCAGTGGGTGAAAATCGAATCACTGGACGATCCGGTTCCAAGCTATGCATTGCAAATTGGCGAGGTTGAAGTTTATGGAACGGCGGCACCGGGGGTTAAGTTGCTGATAACGAAAGATCTGCAGGATCAAGTGGTGGGAGTGGGTCTCCCCGCGACTTTTTCAATTGGTATAAACCCGGTCAATGGGACGACCAATCTGCTTTCGTTTCAGTGGCAAAAGAATGGTGCGCCCATTCCGAATGCGACTAATGTAAGCTATACGACATCTGCGATTCTGAGCTCGGATGAAGGAGCGAAATTCAAAGTGGTCGTTTCCTATCCAGGGCAGACGAATGTGACAAGCAAAGAAGTCACGCTGAAGATTAATTACGCCCTGCATGCGGATACCTTTGCAAACGCCCCGCTCTACGCCGGATGGAATATTAATAAAATGGTGAATGGAGATCGATCCGACGTGTTCCACGGCGATGTCGACCTTCCTACTGGATTCGCGTATAAATTGAAGCTCGCGTCACCGCTGAAATTCGACAGTATCGATATTTATCCCCGGCAGGACGTCTGCTGCCCCGAGCGATTATCAAATTTCGAGGTTTCAATTCATAAGGATACCAACGGTGAGATGGGTGATACGGTATGGAGCGCGGCCCTGTTCACAGACGGAACCAATCCTGGGGTAGGCACTGGGAAAATAGTGCACCTGACCAAGGATCTGGATGCGGCTGGAACGTTCGAAGGACAATGGATTCAGATCCTTTCCCTGGACGATCCTGTCGCCAATTATTCGCTGCAAATGACCGAACTCGAAGCGTTTGGTACGTTGGTGGAAAGTGCCATAAAATTAACTATTCCACAATTTCAGACAAACATCTACGGAGCACCGGGACGGACATCCTCCATTGTCGTAATGCCAAGTCTATTCAATGGCGACTCAGCCAGGCTCACGTTCCAATGGAAGAAAAACGGAACCCCGATTCCCGCAGCGACAAACAGCGTTTTCGGAACGGAGATTTTGCAGGATAGCGACTTAGGAGCGAAATATTCCGTCGTGGTCTCGTACCCGGGAGTAACATCTGTCGAGAGCCCGGCGGCGACTATCGTATTCGATTACAATTATGCGCGCGGTTCCACGGCCTACAGTAGTGGACCGCTATACGCGGGCTGGAAAATTGCCACTCTCGTCGATGGCGACATTAATACGGTGTTGCATGGTGACACGGGGCTGCCGCCGGGCTTCGCATACACTGTAGACCTGGGATATACCATTAACCTGGACAGGATTGATATTTATCCAAGGCAGGATGCCTGTTGCCCCGAGCGATTCACCAATTTGCGTGTTTCAGTACATACGGATGCCAATGGCCAAATCGGACCGTCAGTCTGGAGTGCGGATCTCTTCACAGATGGCAGCAATCCTGGCTCCGGCCCGGGAACGTTGGTAACCATAACAAATACCCTTGATCCTGCCGGGAGCTTTAAAGGGCAATGGATTAGGATCGAGTCATTGGAAGATCCAGTGCCCAACTATTCATTACAAATGACTGAATTGGCGGCGATCGGCCATTTAGTGCCGGCATATCGCTTGAATCTGGCTTCGTCACAAAGCGGCCCCACCATTACCTGGACGGACGGAGTGCTCGAACAGGTGGAAAATATCGGAGATACCTGGACTGCAGTCACCGGGGCGACAAGTCCCTTTGCAATTCCAAAGGATAAACCGCACCGGTTCTACCGGCTCAAGAAATAGGCCTTTTGAAGAATAGCCGCAGTTTTTCCGAGCTGCGGCTATTCACTGATTCGCGAAGCGGCGTAAATTTTGCTCGTCGCCTGTTTTCGAATCAGGCTTCATTAGAGGTGAAGCAAAAACATGTCCAAGAAGCGTTTTAAAGTTCCCAAACCACCGCAGTCAACTCAATCGAATCTGCCGGCGAGATCCAAGGCATCGCGAGCTATTTGGATCGGACGGGGATGTTTGTTCGGAGCCGCGGGAGTTGTTTCGTATCTGCTCTGGTATTCAATCACAAAACAGCCGATGGCTGGTTGTGGCCCGGGCTCCTCTTGCGACAAAGTAATGGGAAGTCAATGGGCCTATTGGCTGGGAATTCCAGTCAGTGCGCCCGCGCTCGCCGCATATTCGATTCTGCTGATATCGAGCTTTTTGACGACCGGCGCACGCCGGCCCTCAACCGTCGTCAGAGCCTGGCAGATTTTAACCGTTGCGGGTATTGCGACAATCGCCTCCGCGATCTGGTTTACTTTTTTGCAGGCCGTGGTTTTAAAGAGCATTTGTAAATTCTGCACATCCGCGCACGTGCTTGGTTTCGCTGGAGTACTCTGCCTGTTATCGCAAGCCCCTTACTTTTCCGCAGAACGGCGAAAGTCCTCTAGTAATCCTGGTTTTAGCGGTAAATCGGCCGTGCTTGCAGTCCTGATTGGCCTTCTGGCCTTCGCGGCGCTGCCTATTGCGCAGGAATTGAAACCGGAAAAAATCAATATCGTGCGCATTCATCGTGGCGCATTTGATTTTGACTTGCGCGAGGTTCCGTTGATCGGTTCGCCCGACGCTGCGCAATTTATTGTGACTTTGTTTGATTATACCTGTCCGTCATGTCAGGAGATGCATCGTGAACTCGTCGCTGCACGCGCAAAGATGAGCAACGTGTTCTCGGTCGTGGCTCTGCCCTTGCCGCTGGATCCAAGATGCAATTCAATGCTTACGAGAACAAAGCCAATCCATATGCAGGCTTGCGATTACGCGCGTCTTGGATTGGCCATTCGACGGGCGGGGCTTGAACCGTATGAACAATACGATCAATGGTTTTTCAACCTTTCCAAAACTCCTTCGCTGGAGGAAGCCCGCCAGCATGCGATTCAATTAATCGGAAAGGCGGCGCTGGATAAAAACATCACCGATCCGTGGATTGACAAGACGATTCAAACCAGTGTTGCGATCTATGCGAAGAACGACAAAGAGATTCACAGTTTGCAATTGCCACAACTCATCATTGGAAATGCCGTAATCGCCGGCCCTATCCATGGAGTGGACCAGCTTGTGAACGTTCTGACCACAAATCTGGCGAAGATATCGTTGTAACGGTCTCGTCGAGGTCATCAACTTGCGATGAAACACCGACGCTTTCAATATCGACCGAATTCATATGAAACCGGTCCCGTAAGATCATTTTGGCAGAGTTCCAGCGGTTCTTTGTTTGATCAGTTGGGGGAATTTCAGCAGGACTACTGCCAGGCATCGATCCGTGCCATGGGTTTTGCCAATCGGGCGAGCATTTCATGATTCGTCGAGTCCGTGATTGTCTTGGGCAATTCTGAGATTGCCTGCACCGGCGGTTGCGCAAATGAGGCAAGAATTATATCCGCAGTACGGCGTGGATATGTCACCTGGCAAGAGGCTTCGTTTTTCGAAGCAAGAGCTGGTGGCTCTGCTGGATTTTTTTCTGCAACGGTGTTAGCCTTTTTACGTTCGCCGAGCCCTTCGCGAAGCAAGTCCAGCACGCGCTCCGATGTGGCAGGCGGCAGGACTGGCGCCATGAAACGAATAGCATCAGTTGTTTTGAGCAGCCCTTCGAGAGAATCGATCGCCTGGAGTTTTCCATCATAAAGGATCGCAATTCGTCCACAAACGTCCACCAGATCGGTTACCGAATTGCTGCTTAGGATCACAGTCTTTCCGAGCCGAGCGAGATTCAGGATGTGGCTCTTCACTTCGCACACAAGGGCGGGTTCAAGGTTTGAGAACGGGGCGTCGAGGATCAACAGATTGTGATCCTTAGTAAACACCTGCGTTAAAGCGGTTCGACGCTGCATTTTCGCGAGAGTTCCATCATACGTATGTTGGCGGATCCATGGGAGCCATAAGAATGCCTTGCAACAGGCGCGCCACCATCGGCGAATATTGCCTTCCTGTTTCTGTTTGGAAGGCTGAGGCAGGTACCCGATGCGTGTATTGGTTCGGGCGCGACCTGCCGGAGATCCGAACACTTTGACTTTTCCTTCGGTGGCTCTGAGCCGACCCGCAAGAAGTTTTAAAGCAGTCGATTTCCCAGAACCGGTTGGACCTA
>JAQGOX010000751.1 GCA_028293365.1 Verrucomicrobiales bacterium
TCCATTCGCGGGAGCCTTCAAGGGCTCTGGGGAGGCGCCACCCTACGAACAACGCATCTCTGCAGGACACTTTCCTTATGGCACTCGAATGGTGCCCTATGGCCCGAAGCCGATCGCACCCCGATTCACCGTATTGCATCCGGGGATCCAACAGCTTATTATTCGCGCTTTCGAAGATGGTCATGACTCTCCATCGATCCGCCCGGATACGCAAAGCTGGCAATACGCTCTTGAAGAAGCGGAAAACAGCCTTGTCAGTTGCTGGGTGAATCCGCAGCACGTTTACAGCGCTCACGAAATAGCCTGCCCCTGGTGTGAACGCACCAAAGTCCTGGGAGGCCGGGATCCGTTTCCCTCGGTGGAGGCGGTGCGCAACCTCGATCATCTCAAAAAAGCGCGCCCGCCAAAAACGAGACCGCCAGTTGCAGTAGAACCTCCCGTGCCCCGGCGAATTCCCAATTCGCAGCCGAATTCCGGATCGAAACCAAAAAAGCGCGGATTCGCGCAATTGACGCACAATCGAAACGACTGGGCCTGGCTCGCATTTGTGAGCGCCATCGTGGCTTATCCGATTGGCTGGTTTGCGGCACCGCTGGGATTTTTAGTCGCCGTTGCCGCGGTTGTCATGGGAGTACAGGGCGAAGTGGAGTCACGCGGCTGGATGGTGGACGGCGGAGGCAGATATCCGGCTCGCATCGCGTTAAGTCTCGGATTAATCGCCAGTGTATGGTTTTACCTCCGCAGCCATGCCGTCTGATCAGTAAAAAAGTAACGCAAAGACTCTTCTCAGAGAAAGAACCGCGTGATAACATTCCCGCATGTCCAAAAACCCGATCTTTCCTGGGTGCGACTGTGATTCCACAATTCCCCGCCGCACATTTCTCAAGACAACCCTCACCGCGGCCGCATTTGCCGCCAGAGCTCGGCTTCCGCTATTTGGCGCGGAAGATCGAACACGCAACAAACCGGAAACACTGGTTACCACGCTTTACAAAAGCCTGTCGGACGAACAACGCAAAGCAATTGCATTTCCTTTCGATCATCCACTTCGCTCCAAGGTCGATAACAACTGGAATATCACCGAGCAGACGATCGGCAAGTTTCTAAACGCCGATCAACAAGCAATGGTGCGGGAGATATTTCTGAAACTGCACAGTGAAGAATATGGCGATCGCGTAATCAAGCAGGTGGAACACGATGCTGGAAATGAAGGCTTCGGAAGCTGTTCCATAGCACTCTTCGGCGAACCGGGCACAGGAAAATTCGAGTTCGTCCTTACCGGACGGCATTGCACGCGACGCTGCGACGGCGACTCGGTTGAAGGAACCGCCTTCGGCGGACCAATCTTTTACGGACACGCTGCCAAAGGTTTCAATGAAAAGGCTGATCACCCTGGAAATGCCTATTGGTTCCAGGCGTTGCGCGCCAATCAAGTCTTCAAAATGCTCAACGGCAAACAGCGCGAAATGGCATTGCTTGGCGACGGTCGCGAAGAAAAAGGTACTGAGACAGTAAAGCTTACAGGCAAGACACAGGGTCTGCCAGGCGTCCCCATGACCGAATTGAGCCGCGACCAAAAAGATGAAGTGCGTCTGGTTCTCGCGGATCTGCTCGCGCCGTTCCGGAAACCGGATGCCGACGAAGCCATGAAACTAATCGAGGCAAATGGCTTCGATCACTTGCACATGGCATTCTACAAAAATCAGGACATCGGAAACGACGGAGTCTGGGATGTCTGGCAAATCGAAGGGCCCGCCATGCTCTGGTACTTTCGAGGCGAACCGCACGTCCACACCTGGGTGAACATTCGGCAAAACGCCTGACCGTTCGCAATTTACGATAGAAACGAGCAGATGTACTCGCAAATTCCGGTGGTCACTTCGATGTCGAAACCGGACTTTGCGGAAACTTCAAATGCATTGCCCGCTGCGTAGGTCTTACTAAAAGACTCGCCGTCCAGTTTCACCGCGCATTCTCCGGCGACAATCTGCATCCGCTCGGCTTGCTGGGTGCCGAAATGATACTTACCGGGAAAGATGAGGCCCAGAGTTTTCTTGCTCCCGTCCGGAAAAACGATTCCATGACTGACCACTTTGCCATCAAAATAGATGTTCGCTTTGGTTACTGCAGTGACACCGATAAATTGCTCCTGAATCTCTGACATGGGCGTGAGTGTTGAGAGATGGATCGAAACTGTCAAGAAATCGCCTTCGCGAGAGTGCGATTTAACTTGAAGGGTACCACTTTTTGCGGCGGCGAAATCCTGTCGGGAGATTGGCGAGCCTGGTGCGCCCAACAATTGGGGCCATTGAATGGTTTTATTACGGGCGAGCGAACGGCGCAGCGGTCCGTTCGCTACCTTTAAGCACTTTCAATTCGTGGAGCCCTGGGCCCGGTTTATTAACGGGTTTATCCCCAACTGCTCCTGGTTCCATTGGGATTCACTCCAGCACTTGCTGATTAACTCGTAGGTTCCGTCGTGTGTAACGGGCTTGCCCGGTAAACGCTTGCTAAAAAGAAGACAGACCCGCCAATCGCCGCTGTAGGGGGTTGTCACGGGAAAATCGATGAACCGTCCCGCCGGTAAATCATATTCCCACGCGAATAGTTACCTACAAAAAAAATCATCATAAACAGTGTCCCAGCCCGTGCCATCGGTTCCCTTGCCTTTCGAACGGACCTGAACTCGAAGACTAAAAATAAAGATGCCAACGAGCTCCGAATTCGTGACGCTAAATATTGCGGGATCTCCTAAGCCGTCATTACTCCATTTTTTAAAGGAAACTATCCAAACCGTTCGATTGTCTCATTCCCACCTATCGCGCGAAAATACGATTGGCTTCTTCGAGAGTTTCCTTGGAACCGATGTCAAACCAAAGGCCAGGAACGGTCCAGGTGTAAACGGGGATGCGTGGATACAACCATTGCATCAGGCGCCCGGGTTGATCGGGATTGTTGCCTTCCGCAATGTACTGCTTAATGAGGGCAAGGGTTGCGCGGGGATAGTAGTATAACGCAATGCCCGTAACCGAACTCGTCGGAGCTTTTGGCTTTTCTTCGAAGGAAACGATCCGGCCCTGCTTATCGATTGAAATAGAGCTGTATTTTTTTACCTGCTCCAGACTGCCGACATCGTAGGTGGCGAGCACGGGCGCATTTTTTTCGCGGCAGAACTTCCCAAAATCTTCAAGGCTATTGCTGAAAAGGTTATCTCCGGCGACGACGATTAAATCGTCGTCCACTTTTTCC
>JAQGOX010000758.1 GCA_028293365.1 Verrucomicrobiales bacterium
AAAAAGTGCGCCACCAATCCTGATTCAAATCCGCCCAACTCGTTAGACGTGCCGATGAACAAACTGTTCACGGCCGAAACCCGGCCGCGCATTGTGTCCGGTGTGAGCAACTGCACCAGCGTATGGCGCACGACCATGCTGATATTATCCACGGCACCGCAGATCACGAGCATGGCAAAGGAAAGCCAGAACGAATGAGAAATGCCAAATCCAACGGTCGCCAGGCCGAAGGCGACCACTGCCCAGAGCATCGCGCGCCCAGCCTTTTCCAGCGGCCTGCGATGTGCGAGCACCGCTGCCATCGTAACCGAACCAACGGGAAGACCCGCTTGCAGAAATCCCAGGCCGCCAGGCCCCACCTGCAGAATATCCTTCGCATATACCGGCAGGAGTGTGGTTGCTCCTCCGAGCAGGACCGCAAACATATCAAGCGTGATCGTGCCGAGAATAATCTTGTTATCGAAAACGAACCTGAAACCGCTGATCAGGCTCTTCGGCGACATTTTCTCCCGCACCGCCACTTCGTGCCGTGTGTGGACCATCCATAGAAGGATAACGCAGATAGTTCCGCAGACGGCTGCGATGAAATACACGACGGAAGCGCGATGCGTGAGGCTGATCAAAGCCCCTCCAGCCGCGGGCCCCAAAACGGAAGAAAGTTGAAACGTTCCGGTGTTCCAGGTGACCGCTTTTGAGAAATGTTCACGCGGTACAAGTTGGGGCATGAACGATGAACTCGCAGGCCATAGAAACGTTCGCGCGGTTCCAAAAAGAAAAAGGCTAATATAGGAAAGAATCACCTCCAGGTGAAGAATTGATATCGCGGTTAAGCCCAGGCAGGCGACTATCATCACTGTCTGCATCACCATGATGATCGTTTTTCGCGGATAATTGTCCGCCAGATGCCCGGCCGGCAGAGTAAACGCAAACATGGGGATCATCTCGGCGAGACCGACGAAACCAAGAGCAAGCGCGGAATGGGTTCGCTCGTATAACTCCCAACCCACTGCCACCACCAACATCTGCTGGCCGAAGGCGGCGACCAATCGTCCTCCGAGATAGAGTGCAAAATCCCGGTGTTTTAGGACCGCATAGGGCCCTTCCATTCGCGCCAAATCAGCAGACATACCTGCCTTCGGCCCGCTCGATATGCTCATGGTCTGGCAATCCTCCGCACGGCTGCGATAAATTAGCAGCAACTTTTGAAAACGCTATTCCTCATTAATGAGGATTCAAAAAAAGCCACAAACCCAATACGTCGGACGCCAAGCCCCACTCGTTGAGACTTAACCTAAGGGCTTTTGCGCGGGCAGGAGTCGCGCGATCACCAGAAGCAAAGCGACCACGACTATGGTAAGAATGACCCAAAAGAACCAGGTCGCATTCATTTCCAGTGATTTGGAATGAATCGGTTTTAGAACCTCCTCATTTCCCAACGAGACAATGGCTTTGCTGGCCCGAAGCAATCGAGGACCAATTATTTGGAGATCATATTGCGGGGCGACCGAGTGATCATTTCCATAGTACAGATCGGTCGCGAGGCCCGGAGCTGCTTTAAAAATGAGCCGCGATGCCGGATACCAGAGTTCCACATTTTGAACGTCCAGCGGCGCATTGTCTCCGTTTTCGAGCTCTAAAAAAATAGCTTCAGGAGCATGAGGTACAGCAAAACTCATTTTTAATTTGACTGGCGGTTGATCGAGGTTTTTGGACCATTCCTCTGTGGCCAAAGAGTCGCTTTGGATTTCGCCGGCTTCATCACGGCGCTCCGCGACAATTCGGGCCATGCGACGAAAGAACGGCGCGGCGGTCGTGCAGGTAAGACTCGAAATCGGAATACCGCTTTTTGGAAGGGTCAATTTCCAACGACTTAATTGCGGACGCTTTGGATCGTCCGCTTTTGTCATGGCGGGCTGCAAATTCCTAAGCAAATAGCCACGGTCCACTATGAAGGGCATTTGCATTCCTTGCCGAATCAGGCGCAAATCTTGAAGCGACTCTTCACTGTGATGGAGTACTTCCAAATCGATTTCGAGCTGTTGGACCGAGTCCGTAGTAAGAAGAAGCGGTTTTCGATAGCTCCAGCCAGATGGATTCAGGGGTGCTCCCAGCATCCGGGCGGCTGAGAACGGGTCCACCGACACAAAATTCGTTTTGAGAATCAATGGCCCAGGGACCGGGACAGTAAGGAATGCGTCCTTGTTTGAATAGTCCATGTGCGCGATGTCATACACGGGAGCTCCGCACTGTTCATTCCCACTCAGCAGCTCGCAGAGGCCCGATGCTGGAGCGATAAAAACCAGGAATACTGGCAATCGCCGCGCAGAGATACCAGTAACTGCCAGAGGCGGACTGTCATTGTTTTCGATAATGATCTGAGCCGACGTCCCGCGAAGCGATATACCGGCAAATACCTCGAATCGCTCGATTGCATTCGTGAGCTGGCCGCCTTCACGCACGATAATATCCCGGCCAATCTCGGTGCGTTGAATTTGATTA
This sequence comes from Verrucomicrobiales bacterium, assembly GCA_028293365.1. Taxonomy (GTDB): domain Bacteria; phylum Verrucomicrobiota; class Verrucomicrobiia; order Limisphaerales; family SXQI01; genus JAQGOX01. The sequence continues at coordinate 2,500 of JAQGOX010000758.1, forward strand.
TTCACGAATGACTCATCCGAAAACGTCAGATTTCTTCTAAAAAGGGGATCCGCGACGAGGAAATCGAGGCTCGCCAGGACTACATTTGCTCCTCCAAATTGCAAAAGCAGTTTCGTTTGGCCAGGTTCATCGGCGCGCCCTGTAATCGAAACGGATAATATTTCTGAAAGTTGCTTTTGAGGGCGGCTATAAATGCGGGCGCCTGTCATCGGGATTGGCTTGGAACGCCGATCGTCGATTATGATGCGGAAGTATTTCCACTGCCCGGCAGGGACGGGAATCAAATCACTCTGCTGACCGGAGGCGTGTCGAAAAATCGGTAACCCTCGGGAAAGAACCGTCCATTTAGTCCCATCGACTGAACCTTCGAGCGAAGCGGCTTTTACAAATTCACGTTCAGGTGTATCCAGCCAAAGGTTTTCAGCGAGCCGCCCCTCCTCCACTGCAAATGTCAAAATCGTATTGGGCGCGACAAGTTGGGCGCGGAAGTTCGGCGCCGGATAAACTGCGGAGGTCGTCATTAATCCCGGTTTTTGGATGGCATAAGGGATTTCTTTCCCGTCCGGCCCGAGCAAACGCAAATCCTCGAATCCGGGACGTAGAGCAGTGAGCGTCTCCAACGGAATTGAAAGTTTGACCAGGCCAGTTTGGCTCAGGCTAATCGATTGTGAATACTTCCATTCAGCACGAGCGATCGCACCATAAGCAATCGAACTGCAAATAAAATGGATCGAGATCAGACAATACAGTCGGACGATCCTTATTAGAGACAGTCCAAAGGCGGGCCGGTTTCTATTTGGATTCAGATTCGGTGATAGATTGTTTTGAGAGCGCATCGGTTGATAGGAATCTTTGGTAAATAAACGACACAACCATGAGAACAAGTGCCATTCCCACGAGTGATCCGATCCGATACAAACCGCCCAACCTCCAAAGGTCGTGCAGGAATAATTTCAAAAGAGTGAATACGAGCAATGCCATTCCGGAATAGCGGATCGGGCTATTCAGGCTCTTGAATCCGATTATGAGCAGGATAAAGGCGAACACCCCCCATGCCAGAGAATAGGTCATATCCTGCGCCAGACTCGCGGAAAAGTTAAACGTGAGCCGTTCCCCTGCTCCGCTAAAAAAATCAGCTATCTCAATATTCAAAAGTAAGAATGCAAGAATTGTTCCCATGACTCCGAGTACAGGGCGCATTTTAACCTGCCCAATCTGATCACGAGGTGGTGTCAATAAACGTCCTCCCACCAGCAGCGCCAAAGAAACTGTTCCGTAGATGTACAAGTACCAGTTTAAAATGTGGCTTCCACTTCGATCATACTTGTTGATCACCCATGGGTTCAAAGCCAGGCGCGCAAATGAAGTTGCGAGCAGAATGCATCCGACCATCCGGAGTCCAGGATGTGAAATGCGCTGAAAAAGCCAAAGCAAAGCCAGCCCTTCGAGAGCCCACCCCACCGTCAGCCATTGGCGATTAAACTGGGTGGGGAAAATAAAGGTAATAAAAAATAAAGCCGCGCCAGCAAACAGAGCGAGCACTGTATTCTGAAGAGCTTCCGGAACGACGGGACGGCGCAGGATTTTCATGAGGCCAATCAACAACGGAATCGAAAGAATGGCCGGGATGATCCCTTTAATCTGGAAAAGAGGGAACCTCTCGCCAAAGCCGTGATAGAGAAGCAAAAAGTGAAGAGGCAGCGCGAGCGCGGAGAGCGCCCAGGGAACGAGCCGGCCTTCGATTCGCTTTTGAAGCAGAAATGGCGCAATCAGAAAGACGAGACTGAAAACAATATTCCATCCCGCAGCAAGCCAGAGCATTTCCGGACGGAAGCTCTTAAAATGCCAGAAATGTTCGAGAAGCAGGAGCGAAACGAAGGTAGTGATCGCGAGCATATCCGCGCCATAGAGCAAAGAAACTCCGAGAAAGAGTACCGCTAAAAGAAGTGCAAGTCCGAATACGGCGGACGGATTGAACAATGACAAACGACTCACCACCAGTCCGAGCAATAAAAATGGCAGAGCAGCGCCGAGCGCGGCAAGTTGGGCTAGTCCGGTCATATCCACGGCATTCGAATCCGGCCCACCGTTCGCAAAGTTGATTTTCGGAAGTAACTTGCGAACGATCATTATTGAGGAACCGAGAAACATCAGGGCAAAAGCGCCGATAACGATTAGCATCGGTACAATATCGAGCCCTGCAACGGGCAAATGCATGATCCAAAAACTGGCTCCGCCCAGTGTCAGCAAAATAACCGCAATCACACCGAGCAATGATAAGGTGTAGAATGCGAGCATGAGCGCCATCGCGTCGACAATCATGATGGCAATCCAAATCGCCCATGAAACAACAGCGAGCTTCAGCAGCGGCACAAGCAGCAGGCCCAGTGCACAAACGGGAAAAAGGTTGGCCCAGGAAGCCGAAAATTCCCCGGGTTTGAGCCGCTGCAATACAATTGGAAAGGCAGAATGAAGAATCCCAAAAAAAAGAAATGCCGCAAGAGCATGGTTGAGCAAATCGATCCTTAAAAAATCGGCGCTCCAGAATGCCAGTATTGCGAATGCTCCCAATCCACCCAGAAAGGAAACGATGCGAAGTTCGGCTGCTTTCCAGGAGAGTGTCAGCAACAACAAATCGGCGAGCAATACAAACCCAAAGTAGACCAGCGGCCTTCGAGCGATTTCAGGATATGGATGAGCCAAAATAAATAATGCAAGCGAAAAGGCCGCGCACGGCATTAGAATCGCGCTCGCCGAGACGTAACAATCATCCGTCCCCATGCGGCGTGCCAGGAACCATCCAATCAGGAAAAGCAAACCGAAGCCGATAAAAACAGTCATTGCCACTCCCGTTTTCTCGGAGGAAAAGAACTTTGCGACCCAGCCGGCTTCCATTAACATTGATGCAATTGCCGCGAGCAAAACCAGATGAGTCCACCTTTTGCGCAGACTGGTCGCGATCAATCCCGTATTCAGCAAAGCCAGGAACCCAAAAAGCCCTCCTGGATTATCCACACCAGTCGAGAGCAGCGGCGGAGTCAAAAATCCACCCAGCAAACCGAGAACAGCGACGACTTGAGCATCGAGCCGCACGGCGAGTAAAAATGCCGTGAACGTAATAAGGCTCATCAGCACGAATGTCGGCGTTGACGGGAGCAATTTATAATAGGCGTGAGCAGCAAACGTATCGACATACAGGATAAGTGTCCCAGTCGCGCAAAAAGTCTGGACTGTTACCAAATGCCGGGCGCGGGGAATAAAAAATGCACCCACCACCAGACCAATCCCGATTAGGTACCCAAGACCAATTCTCCCCTGCGGACTGATCAGGTTGTTTTCGAACGAATACTTAATCGAAAACGCAACTCCCAGAACGAGGGCCAGGCCGCCCAGCCAGGCGAAGAGTTTGACTCCGAGGAATCGCTCCCAATTAAACCTAATCTCCTTCACTCGCGGTTCTTCTTTGAGTTCTGAAGGGACGATTGGGTCGGAAACGCTCAACAAAGGTGGAACGTCCACGGTTTCCGCAGTAAAAATCGAACTACTCGTGGGTACTGCCTGCGGGAGCAAAGGAGGCACGAGAGTCGAAGTCGCCTGATCGACCGCAAGGGGAGCCGTTTCGCCAACGGCGGTTTTCCTTGCACGCAACAGTGCACTCAGCCCCGGTTCACCCGGGCTCGGTGCCGTTGTTGGTTCGTTACGGGAAAGCAACTCCAACTGGGCCCTCGTACGTGCGAGTTCTTGTTCCAACCTTCGGAGGCAAAATGCCAACGTCTCCAGTTCCTGGGTCGTACGATAAAACTTCCAGCCAATCCACGCACAGCCCAGCAAGAATAAAAAACCCCAGGGAATCATGGCGTCTTTTCGGTCACCCAAACAGAGATCACCCGTCCGCCTCGATTTGGCAAGGTGAAAGGGAATCAGGTTAATGAAGAATTACTGGAAGACTTGTCCGGTTTACCTTAAGTGCGGCAGTATTATAGCGAATATGACAGTGGCAGAGAATCAACGGAACGATGCTTGCCTGATCAAAGAGTATGCGGCTGAAGGTTCAGAATGGGCCTTCCGTGCAATCGTCGCCAGGCACGTAAACCTCGTTCTCGCCACCGCTGAGCGCCAGGTCGGCGACCGAGCGCTTGCTGAAGAGATCACTCAGGATGTTTTTGCCGCCCTCGCGAAAAAAGCCGCTCGTTTATCCGGATACGAAACGTTGGCGGGCTGGCTATACAAAACAACCCTTCTGGAAGCTAAAGCGCACGTTCGTAGCGAATGCCGCAGAAAAGCGCGCGAACAGGTTTCCGCGGAGCTAAGCCGCATCGAAATCGAGGGATCTTCTCTGCTTGAGCCGTTAGCGCCTTTGCTGGACGAAGGGTTGATGCAGCTCCGGGAATCTGAACGTGTTGCGCTCCTGCTTCGCTATTTTGAAGATCGGTCATTACGCGAGATTGGATCAGAACTGGGAATGCGGGAGGAAGCAGCGCGCAAACGGGTATCCCGTGCCCTGCACCGTTTGACACTATTCTTCAAGACACGAGGATTTGCAGTCTCTTCAGGCTCGGCGGCAACGGTTTCTTTGCTGACTCAATCCAATTCGATGGCAAGTGCGAACCTCATAGGAAAATCAGTTGGCGTTGGCATGGCGGGATGGGCTCCAGCCAGCGGCCTCTCAGCAATCCCCTTTCATCTAATGAATCTGACAAAAATTCAAACGGCGGCGGTCTGCTTGCTGCTGACTGCAGTTCCACTGTTGTGGCAGGAGCGGTCCCGGCATCAAGCGAGTGTGGAAATGGTGCAATTACAAGCCAAAACAATCGAGCAACAGTCTGCGTTAATGGATTTGGAACACGAAAGTGAACGCCTGCGAATAAGTTTGCAACGGACTGGGGCACTCCTGGCAACAACTCAGGCGAGACTGGACCAGGCGAAAAACGGTAAGGTGGCTGAGCCTCAGAGCACCTATAAATGGGATCCCGACCGGCAAGCGCTGCGAGTTCCAAAAGCGCTAATCCAGAATTTTAACACAATAAATGATCGGAAAGGAACAATCGATGCGCAAATGTCCGAAGTCCTGCAACTGAAACCCGACGAGAAAGATAAACTCCAGGCGATCGTCAATCAACTCGCATCAGATTATCAGAAATTGGTAGCGAAGAATCTAAAACAGGTGGAACCAAGAGCGAGCGAGTTGTTTGGTCATAAATCTGAGAATACGCTCGAGTTCGAAATCGGGGACATGCGGCAACAGTTAAGCGCACTCAATAAGCATTTATTGGCCCAGGCAGCGGAAATCCTGGATCCGGAACGAGTGAAAATCTTCGAACAGGGAATGAAAGATTGGCTAAAAATCGAAGACGATCAGGGATGGAACTCAGGTATGACGATCCTCGGATTCGCACACCGTTGTTGTTTTTACAAGCCTTCGGACGAAAACCCCAACTTGATGTGGAGTGCCAGTATTCCCGGGCGAGGAATGGT
>JAQGOX010000763.1 GCA_028293365.1 Verrucomicrobiales bacterium
GGTGACGTTTTATCCAATGTTCCGGCAGCACCCGGCCGGGAAGTATCAGAATAAGGTCTGCCGAACATTAAGTTGCGCTTGGGGTGGTTCACATAAGTTGCACGCGCATTTTTGCAAGCGTCTTGGCCTGGATGCTCACGGGCATGGATTGCAGACCACAAAAGACGGAAAGTTTTCGGTTGAATTTGTGGAATGCCTGGCGGCCTGCGGCACTGCGCCTGTGCTGATGTGCAATGAGGAGTTTTATGAGGGAGTGACTGAACGGAAGGCCGATGAGATTCTGGGGCGCAAGTGAAAGGTGTGAATGCTAAAAGATTGGCCAAAAGTATTCAAAAAACTCCAAAAAATGCCCGGAGTGACGCTCGAGGAAAGGGTGCTTCTCGCGCAAGGTCTAGCCGCGACGCCGGAGGAACGGTTGGAGAGACACGATCAGTATCTCCACTCGTTAGGCTTATACAGTCACTGGGACAGGAAAAAATTAGGTTTCAAATTGTAGGAATGACAGCAGCCGTTTTACAGGGCGTGAGCGTGACGACGTTTGACACCGATATCTGGGTTGACCTGCCAGAACGGCAGTATATTCGATTGGCGAACCTGTTGATTAAGCAAAAGGCAACGGCGATGGCACCTACGCTATATGTATTGGAGGATGGAAAGCTGATCAATTTCCTGTTCAGCGTGACTGGGTTGCGATCATTTAGCTCGGAGTACAAGGGCGCTCGCACTGCTGTTTTGGCTGGGGAAAAAGTAAGAGTTTTGCCATTGGATCGGATATTGAAGAGCAAGAAGACGATCCTCCGCGACAAGGATATGGTCCATATTCCTTTGATTGAAAAGGTGATGGCGGGGAAAAAATTTAAATGAAAATTGGCTGCCGAACATGGATTCGAACCATGACAAGCTGCTCCAGAGGCAGCTGTGCTACCGTTACACCATTCGGCAATTGCAGCGGCAGGAAAGTAATGGGTTTGCGTCATGAGTCAAGCGACTTGATGCGTGCAAATGAATTTCTTCGGTTTTCGGGATTAGTGAGCTGATTATGCCCCAAGAGAATCGTCTCATATTAAAATTTGCCGACGCGCCCGGGTACACGAGCGACATCGAATGCTACCTGCGCAACGACGGGTATGAGGCCTTGAAAAAGGCGCTCGCGTTCGCGCCAAAGGCATTGCCCGATGGCAAGAGCATGAGTGGTCCCGAGCAGATTCGAGAGGAAGTGAAGGCTTCTGGATTGCGTGGCCGTGGCGGTGCTGGTTTTTCATGCGGATTAAAATGGTCGTTCGTCGATCGGAAGAGCGGCAAGCCGATCTACTTGATTTGCAACGCAGACGAATCCGAACCAGGCACGTTTAAGGATCGCCAGATCCTGCATAAAGATCCGCATCAGATGATCGAAGGGATGATCATTTCATGTTACGCGAACGATGTGAAGCTCGCGTACATCTATATCCGCGGCGAATTTCCGGAAGGCGCGCGGATCTTAAATCGCGCGTTGGCGGAAGCGCGTGCCAGGAACTTTCTCGGCAAGAATATTCTGGGAAGTGGATATGATCTTGAAATTCACGTCCATCGGGGTGCCGGCGCTTATATTTGCGGTGAAGAAACCGGATTGATCGAATCTCTGGAGGGCAAGCGTGCCTACCCGCGTATCAAACCTCCTTATTTTCCGGCAATCCTCGGACTTTATATGTGTCCGACCATTGTGAATAATGTGGAGACGCTTTGTGCAGTGAAGCACATCATCACGATGGGCGCCGCCGGATTTGCGAAGTTGGGCACTCCCAATAATACCGGCACTCGCATTGTCAGCATCAGCGGCCAGGTTCGGAAACCGGGCTATTACGAGGTTGAAGTTGGCAAAGCCACCATCGGCGAGTTGATCAACGATTTTGCAGGCGGACTTCGCGAAGGACGAAAATTAAAGGCGATCATTCCCGGTGGATCCTCGGCGAAGGTTTTTAAAGCGGGTGAGAAATTTAAATTGAAGCGCAAGGATGCGGAAGGCAAAGAGATCGAAGTAGAAACCGATGTCCTTGATCTCCCATATGACTTTGATTCGCTGATGGCTGCCGGAACCATGTCCGGTTCGGGGGCAATCATCGTGATGGACGACAGCACTGACATAGTCGAAGCACTTGCGAATATTTCAGAGTTTTACGCGCACGAAAGTTGCGGTCAATGTACCCCTTGCCGTGAAGGGTCTCTTTGGATGAGCAAGGCCTTGAACCGCCTCGCGCATGGTGAGGGGCGGAAGGAAGATGCGGATTATCTTCTTCGCATTGCGGATAATATTCCGGGCGGTCGCACAATCTGCGCTTTCGGTGAAGCCTGCTCCTGGCCGGTTCAGAGTTTTGTCCGAAAATTCAAGGATGAGTTTGTTGCCAAAGGGGCGGAGGCTGAAAGCCGGAGATCGGCTTCAATCGGAGCCGGACCGAGATCTGAAATGAAAATCGCGGCGAGCCCGCGCTCGGATTAATATTTCCGGTGATGACTGCAATCTTAGAGAAAAATCGGAAAACTCGGGGGCCTGTTTCGTCGGCTTTCGCGATGCCGGATCCGGCACCGTTGGAAAATGGCGAGCACCTGACGCGCGCGGAGTTCCACCGTCGCTTTGTCGGGATGCCGAATCTCAAACGAGCTGAGTTGATTGAGGGAATTGTGATTATGGGATCGCCTGTCAGCGCAGCACATGCGAATGCACATGGCATTTTGGGTGGCATTCTCTTCCAGTATGCGACAAACACCTCGGGAGTAATTTATTGCGATAATGCGACCGTCCGAATGGATGCGGATAATGAAGTGCAGCCGGACGGATTTTTGAGATTGGAACCTGAAGTTGGTGGAGGTTCTCATTTGACTGAAGATGGATTTTACGAGGGAGTACCGGAGTTTATTGCCGAAGTAACGGTGAGCAGCAGTTCGTACGATTTCCACGAAAAATTAAACGTCTACAGGCGAAACGGAGTTCGTGAATATTTGATTTGGCAGCCGTCCGTTCGACGTTTGGAATGGCTAAAGCATCGAGAAGGCGAATATGTTCCGATGCCGGTTCGTCCGGATGGATTGATTTGTAGCGAGGTGTTTCCCGGTTTGTGGATTGATGCAGAAGCGCTCGTCGCCGGAAATGTGCGGAAGGTGCTGACCCGTTTGCAGAAGGGTTTCTCGAGCGCGGCCCATGGCGAATTTGTCAGAAGAATCAGGCGAAAATGAGTAACATGTCCAGTCCTGTAACATCTGAAAATAAAGTGTCACCGGCGCCAACGGCGACTGGAGGCGCTGCGGTTGTCGCTGCTTCCACACCGCCGCCGGACATGATTGCCATTAAAGTGGATGGAAAGACGGTTTTTGCGCCGAAAACCACTCCGGATCCAATTACGGGAAAGCCGATTCCGACGACCATGATCCAGGCATGCGCTCTGGTGAGCGTCGAGGTGCCTCACTATTGCTACCATCCCAAACTGCCGGTCGCGGGTAATTGTCGCATGTGCCTCGTTGAATTCGGCACTCCCGCAATGGGCCCGGATCGCAAGCCGGTGATGAATCCAGACGGAACACCGAAGATCGCGAAATCTCCTCGACCCGCGATTGCATGCGCTACTCCGATTTCTCCGGGAATGGAAATCTATACGAATACCCCAGGAGTGGTGGACATGCGAAAGGGTGTGCTCGAATTCCTCCTGATTAATCATCCGCTGGATTGTCCGATTTGCGATCAGGCGGGAGAATGCAAGCTCCAGGAATACTCGGTCGATTACGGTCAGGCGCAAAGCCGGTTCGTTGAAGAAAAAGTTCATAAACCGAAGCGTGTAGATCTCGGACCCCGCATCGTGCTCGATGATGAACGATGCATCCTTTGTTCGCGTTGCGTTCGCTTTACGAAAGATATTGTGGGCGATGACGCTCTCGGATTCGTCAATCGCGGAAGCTACAACACGCTTTCGAATTATCCTGGCAAGCCGTTTGACAATAATTACACGCTCAACACCGTCGACATTTGTCCGGTGGGCGCGTTGACTTCGAAAGATTTTCGTTTCCAGATGCGGGTTTGGTTTTTGAAGGAAACCAAGAGCATCTGCACGAGTTGCGGAACCGGCTGCAATATTGTGATGGGAGCCCGCGAGGAAAAAATTTACCGATACGAACCGCGGCAGAATGATGCGGTCAATTCGACCTGGATGTGCGATGCCGGTCGTTTGAATTACAAATGGATCGGCCGCGCAGACCGGTTGAAAGAGGTAATGACTCGCTCCCTGGGTGGCTCGGCTTACGCTTCAAGCTGGAGTGTAGCGATACAGCAGATCACGGCGAAATTAACAGCCGCCGCGGCTGGCTCGGTTGCTATCGTTGCCTCGGCAAGACAAACGAACGAGGAACTCTACCTGCTCGCGCGTCTCGCTAAAAAATTTGGAGCGATCACTGATTCAGTGCCACGTCTTGGAATCGGAGATAAACTGCTGGTGAACGCCGATCGTAATCCGAATTCCACGGGTGCACGGCTCACTGGAATCGCGGCGGCTCCCATGGGTTCGAACCTGGCAAAGATCGCCGACGGGATTCGCAAAGGAACCGTCAAAACATTGATCGTTTTCGGTGAAGATGTGACGAAGCATGGGATCGGGGCCGATTTGTTGGCGAAATTGGAAACGCTTATCGTGAGTGACATACTTCCGAACGCGACGACCAGCGCTGCTCATTTTCTGTTGCCCGGCTGCGCTCATGCCGAGAAACGGGGAACTTTCACCAATGTAAAAGGTCGAGTGCAACGTTTCATGAAGGCCGTGGAATCGCCCGGCAGCGCCCGTCCTGAATGGGAAATTTTGCATGAACTTGTGTTCAATGTGACCGGACAGAATGGTTTTGTGAGCATCGAAGGATTGTTTAACCAGATGGCGAGCGACATTCCTGCGTTTGCCGCGTTGAAATGGGCTGGCCTCGGTGACACAGGGGTTACGATCCAAATCTGATAACGAAAAATGTTTAGCACCCCCCAGGACCAGTTTCTGTTGTTCACGGCGTTGAAAATCGTCGCAGTGATCGCATTAGTGCTACCGATGATCGCGTACTCCGTGATGGCCGAACGCCGCATTTCCGCCTGGATTCAGGATCGAGTCGGTCCGAATCGAGTGGGCCCAATGGGACTGCTGCAACCCCTCGCGGACGGTCTGAAGTTTCTCTTAAAGGAAGATTTTACGCCTGCTCATGTGCGGAAGGTTTATTTCTGGCTGGCGCCTGCGATTACCATGATTCCCGCGTTTTTGACGTTGGCGGTTATTCCATTTGGTTCACATTTGGGTAACCAAAAAATGGTGATTGCAGATTTGAACGTGGGGATTCTTTACACCTTCGGAATCGTTTCCCTCGGGGTTTATGGAATTGTTCTTGCCGGTTACGCATCGAATTCGAAATATCCGTTTTTGGGAGGAATTCGTTCCAGCGCCCAAATGGTTTCCTACGAAATTGCCATGGGAATGTCGGTGGTTCCTTTGTTCATGCTGGCGGGTGACCTGAATCTTTCGAAGGTGATTGAGTACCAGGCGCAACATGGCTGGTTGATTTTATACGCTCCTTTTTCCTTCATCATTTTCATGGTGTCGGCTTTCGCCGAGACCAATCGATTGCCATTTGATTTGCCGGAATCGGAGACGGAATTGGTGGCTGGATACCACACGGAATACAGCTCGATGAAATTCGCACTGTTTTTCCTCGGGGAATACGCCAACATGATCGCGGCATCGGCCATGATGGTAACATTGTTCCTCGGCGGCTGGACATTTCCGGGCGTGCCAATGGATGGGGGTGTAGGCCTGGGCATACTTCACATCGCGATCTTTTTAGCGAAAATGATCGCGTTCATGGTGGTCTTTATTTGGGTGCGCTGGATGTTGCCTCGTTTTCGCTACGATCAGCTAATGGATTTGGGATGGCGGCGTTTTGTGCCAGTCGCTCTCGCAAATATTTTGTTTTACGCGGTGGTACTCTGGTTTAAGGCGACTCACGCATAGGATTGCCGGACTGTTGAGATCATGATTGTTAAGAGAGATAAATTAACCTTTTGGGAAAAACTTTACGTGCCCGCTATCTGGGGCGGCTTGAAGGTTACAATGCGTCACGCTCTGCGGAAGAACGTGACGATGCAATATCCCGAAGTGAAATGGGCAGTGCCGCCCGGTTACCGCGGCGCCCCTTATCTGGTCAAAAATCAGGAGGGACGAACCAAGTGTGTTTCCTGCCAGCTTTGCGAATTTGTCTGCCCACCGAAGGCGATTCGAATCACCCCGCCGGGACCGCAAGGTGCTCCGGGGGCGGGCAATGTCGAAAAAGGACCGCAGGCATTCGACATCAATATGCTCCGCTGCATTTTTTGCGGCTACTGCCAGGAGGTTTGTCCTGAAGAGGCGATTTTCCTGATGAAGGATTATTCACTGACCGGACTGACTCGCGGGGAGATGGTTTTCGATAAGGAGAAGCTCCTCAAGCTGGGTGGAGTCCACGACGACCGCATTCAGAAATGGGAACATAAAGCTGAAGAAGCAGCGCACCAGGGGGTAGCACCGTAATGAGCGCTGGGGATGGTTTTTTTTATTTTTTTGCGTTTCTAACCCTGTTTTTCGGGGTGCTGGTGGTTTATAATCCATTTAGCCGCAACCCGGTCACGAGTGCGATGTTCCTCGTGCTGACGATCTTATCCCTCGCAGGCCTGTTCCTGTTATTGAACGCCTTTTTCCTGGCTGCAGTCCAGGTGCTCGTTTACGCAGGGGCTGTCATAGTTCTGTTTTTGTTTGTCATCATGCTTTTGGATATCAAGGAGGAGGAGCGTCGAAAAATTCGCGTCATTAGCGCTGGGACTGGTTTTCTAGCGGTCGCTGCGATTGCCTTCACGATTATTTCGCGACTGATTTGGACAACGCGTCCCGGGGCCGGTTTGCCCGCCGCGACTGTGGTTGGCAGCACCGCCGAATTGGGAACGATTTTATTTCAGAAATTTTTACTCCCGTTTGAAATACTTTCTCTTTTGCTGCTGGTTGCCATGGTCGGCGTGATTCTATTAAGCAAAAAGGACCTCAAATGATGAAGGTAGGCCTGGAGCATTACTTAACGGTCAGTGCTCTGCTTTTTTGCCTCGGATTGTTCGGCGTCATTGCGCGGCGAAATTTGCTGGTGATTTACATGTGCCTGGAATTGATGCTCAACGCAGCCAATCTGGCCTTTGTCGCTTTCTCCCGTTTCAATAACGAGTTGAACGGACAGGTGATGGTTTTTTTCATCGTCACTGTAGCCGCTGCCGAAGTTGCGGTTGGATTGGCTCTGATTGTCGCGCTCTATCGGAAGCGGCAAACGGCCCATGTGGAAGACCTGACCTCGATGAAGCTTTGATGAACTATGTTTGACCGGCCCGAAAACCTAGCCTGGTTGATTTTGCTCCTGCCGCTTTTTTCAGCGGTGGCAATCATGCTATTCACGTCAAAACTTTCGAAGCTGAGCGCCCGCATTTCAATCGCCGCTGTCGTTGCATCCTTCGCTTTGAGTCTGGTGTTTTTTGTTCTCCTGGGCCAGACCGAAACGATTCAGGTCCCAGCGATCAATTGGATCAATGTCGGAACCGGTCCTGGAGCGCTTTCGGTTGAAATCGGCTTGAAGGTCGATCATCTCAGCCTGCTCATGATGCTGATTGTAACTGGCGTCGGAAGCCTCATCCATATTTATTCCTACGGATATATGCAGGGTGACCGCTCATTCTCCCGTTATTTTGCGAGCTTGAGTTTGTTCACCTTTTCGATGCTTGGAATTGTGCTCGCGAATAATTTTTTCCAGATGTTCGTTTTTTGGGAACTCGTCGGCATATCAAGTTATCTATTGATCGGCTTCTGGTATGAAAAACCGTCTGCCGCTGATGCGGCGAAAAAGGCTTTTCTGACGAACCGTCTCGGCGATTTCGGATTCCTTCTCGGAATCATTATGATTTGGGGCCTCGTTGGCTCTGTTCAGTTCGACCATATTCAACAACGTCTCGCGACGAATCCAGGCGCACTCGGTGTTTACTCGACGCTGGCCGGGTTATTGATTTTCTGCGGCGCGATGGGAAAATCAGCTCAATTCCCGCTCCATGTCTGGTTGCCGGACGCGATGGAAGGCCCTACCCCGGTTAGCGCACTGATCCACGCGGCGACCATGGTTGCGGCGGGCGTGTATATGCTCTGTCGCGCGTTCTTTGTTTTTCAGGCTACTCCCGCCGCGCCGGTTTGGTTTCCCTGGTTGCAGGGTGTATCAGCACTGCACGTCGTTGCCTGGATCGGAGGAATCACCGCTCTGCTTGCCGCACTGATGGCTGTGCAGCAGAATGACATTAAACGCATCCTCGCCTATTCCACGCTTTCGCAGCTTGGTTACATGGTGATGTCGGTAGGGTTGAGCGGCCCGGCTCACGCAATGTTCCATCTAACCACCCATGCTTTTTTCAAGGCACTCTTGTTCCTTGGGGCCGGTTCGGTGATTTACGCAGTGCACCACGAACAGGATATTTGGCGCATGGGCGGGTTGCGCGAGAAATTGCCGATCACATTTTGGACTTTTCTTTTAGGAACGCTGGCACTTTGTGGTCTTCCACCGTTTAGCGGCTTCTACAGCAAAGATGCGATCCTCGGAAATGCCCGGCATCAGAATACCGGCCTTTTCATCATCGGCGTTTTCGTCGCGATATTGACGACGTTCTACATGTTCCGCCTCATTTTTGTGGCATTCCTCGGTTCGAGTCGCTCGGAGGCAAGCAGCCACGCTCACGAGTCACCGCGGATTATGACCTGGCCGTTGATTGCCCTGGCAGTGCCAACGGTTATTGGGGGGATCATCGGCATTGAGCAGTTCGTCGGGAAGAATCTCGGTGTGGCCGAAGAGTCGCACGTCGCCTTCATGGACCGGTTCACTGAGCCATTCAATCATGCGCCTTTGGCCGCGATTGCCGGCCTCGGAGCGGTTCTGTTCGGAGGTTTGCTTGCTTATGCTCTGTATGCCAACGCGCCACGCGATCCATTGCCGGGAATGATTGGCTGGTTCGCCAAGGCAATGCGAAATCGGTTCTATTTTGATGAGTTCTACGATTGGTTGATCGCGCGAACTCAGGGTGCGTTATCGAACTTCGCCCAGATTATCGATCAATGGATCATCGGCGGTTTATTTATCAAAGGAATTCACGGCACAACCGAATTCGCCGGGCGCGCCTTGCGCCTGGCACAGAGTGGCAGCTTGCAAACTTATAGTTTCCTGTTTGCGGCCGGGGCGGCGTTGTTACTCTTCCTGTTTTTCAAAACGTAACATGTCCATTCTGACCTATATTATTGCCTGCCCGTTTGTGGGCGCGTTGCTGGTGCTTTGTGTGCCCCGCAATTACCGCTTCGTGATTCGAACAATTGCACTTTCGGCTGCTTTTCTTTCGATGGTTCTTGCGATTCGAGCGTTTGCCGCTTTTTCGGCGGGAGGCGGATATCAGTTCACTCAGCAAAACAACTGGGTGCAGGACCTCGGTATCACTTATCACGTAGGCGCAGATGGATTGAACATCGGCTTGATCCTGATGGGCGCCATCGTCGGCTTTGCGGCGACTTGCATGGCTCGGGAAATCAAAGAACGTGACAAGGAATTCTATCTGCTGCTTTTGATCATGACTGGCGGGATCCTGGGAGCATTCGCATCGCTCGATTTATTCCTTTTCTATTTCTTCCACGAACTGGCCTTGATTCCGACATTCATAATGATCGGCGTTTGGGGCAGGGGAGAGAATAAGAATTACGCTGCATTTAACATCACACTCTACTTGACGGCGGGGGCATTGATCGCATTGATCGGCCTTATTGCGCTTTACCTGACAAGCGGGGCCAGAACGTTCGATATCGTTGCGATGACCGCGTATGTGAAAACGCATCCGATTTCACTCGCCAACCAAAACTTCATATTTCCGCTGCTCTTATTCGGTTTCGGAATCCTGGTTTCACTTTGGCCATTCCATACCTGGGCTCCGCTCGGCTACGGTGCCGCGCCGACCTCGACCGCCATGCTGCATGCTGGCGTGCTAAAGAAATTCGGTCTCTACGGTCTGATTCGGATTGCTCTGCCGCTGCTTCCCGATGGCGCACATAGTTGGTTGCATGTCGTTGCCTTCCTTTGCCTGGGAAATATCATTTATTGCGGCCTCGTCGCAATGCGCCAGCGCGATCTCAATTTGTTGATCGGTAATTCAAGTGTCGCCCACATGGGATTCGTCTTTTTGGGTATCGCGAGCTTGAGTCTTGTGGGTGTGACCGGTGCTGTCGTGGTAATGATTGCGCACGGACTTTTGGCGGCGCTGACTTTCGCCCTGAGCGGGTACCTTTATCAGCAAACCGGCACCTCCGACATGGGCAAGATGGGGGGACTCATGCGCCCAATGCCATTCATCGGAGCCGCGTTGGTTATGGCGATGATGGCCGGTTGCGGGTTGCCGGGCTTTGCAAATTTTATCGGTGAAGCAATGGTGCTTTTTGGTTCCTGGAATGCGTTTCCGTTGCCGACGACCCTGGCGGTTTGGGGTGGCCTGGTGATTGGGGCAGTTTATATGTTGCGGGCGATCCGGGCGATCGTCCACGGACCCGTAGTGGAGACGCAAACGCAAGTTAAGCTGACGGATGCCGTTTCCCTATGGCGCAAAACGCCATTCGCATTGCTGATCGTTACATTGCTCATTTTCGGTATTTATCCATCGCTGTTGACCGACAAAATCAAACCGGCGGCCGAATCGATTTTGGCAATGGCCAACGGAGGGACAGTGGTGCCGGCTAAAGCTCGAATTTCCGCCGGCTCGGCAGCGGCATTTGAGGCAAAGAGTGCGGAACTCAAAACGCACTAACAAATTTAAGAACGAATGAACAACGTTTCGGGCATCATTCTCGAATTAGCGGTCGCAGGAATCGCGCTGGCGATTCTACTGATCGATCTCTGGCTGCCTGCTGCCCAGAAAAAAAATCTCGCGTATGTCGGGATAGCAGGCTTGGCGTTGGTGTTGCTCGGAAGTTTTTATGTGAGCGCCTCGAACCAAACATTCGCCTTCGGCACAAGCTATGTGCTCGACGGCATGGCGCTGTTTTTCAAACGGTTCTTTTTAGTCGCTGCGATCATCGTCCTGGTTATCTCGATCGATTTTGCTGACCGAATCTCAGTGGGAATTGCTGAGTTTTACTCCCTCCTTCTTTTCGCTCTGACTGGAATGATGTTTGCCGCCTCGGCGAACGATTTCATTATGGTTTTTGTTTCGCTCGAGCTGATTACAGTCACATTTTATATCCTGAACAGTTTTCAACGCGCAAAACTGCACTCCCTGGAGGCCGGTGTAAAATACCTGATCCTCGGCGCGCTTTCGACCGCGTTTACCGTTTACGGCATCGCTTTCATTTTCGGGAGTGCCCACACCACCGCTTTTAACGACATTTTTAATGGAAAACCGGAAATCCTGAATAGCGCTCTCTTCCAGTTCGGCTTGTTGATGGTTATCCTGGGGCTTGGGTTCAAGATCGCCGCGTTCCCATTTCATGTTTGGGCGCCAGATGTGTATGAAGGCTCTCCGTTGCCCGCTACCGCGCTTCTCGCGATTGGATCGAAGGCGGCCGGATTTGTCCTGCTGATTCGGATTTTATTCAGCGCCACTCCCGCACTCGCCTTGCATTGGCCAAAACTGTTCGTAGTGGTCGCGGCTATCACCATTCTCTATGGCAATCTCTGCGCCATCCCGCAACGGAATCTCAAACGCTTGCTCGGTTACTCCAGCATCGGGAATGCTGGTTATTTACTACTTGGTATTGCTGCCGCGAGTGCTTCTGGTGAGTCGGCTGTTCTCTATTACCTCTGCGGTTATCTCCTGAGCGTATTGGCCGCCTTCTGTGTCATTTCAATCGTGACCCGGAATACAGAAGATGAAGACATCGCCGTTTTC
>JAQGOX010000771.1 GCA_028293365.1 Verrucomicrobiales bacterium
TGCATTCGCTCGGTGTTTATCTCACCGGAATGTCGCCCCCGTGGACTGTTCAGCTGCCCTCAGTCTCTGCATTTCATATCGATCCACCTTTGCCATTGACTGACTACAAGGGACCGGAGCGCGCCAATGGCCTGCTCCTAGGCTTCTTTGGCGTCACGGACAAAAACCGATCTCACGTCACACACGCCGTCGTCGTGAATCTCGATTACAAGAAGGAACTGACGATCCAATTGCGCGGCGCGAGCGCTCTTGAAGTCTTCGATGCCGCGAACAGCAAATGGTCTGGTCTCGCCGAGAAACGTATGGAGTTAAAACTCGATGGCGGCAGTGGAACACTAGTTCGGTTAAAATAATTCAAATAATTTCGATATTCTATGAACAAAAAACACCTTTTCTCCCGTCGCAGTTTCCTGAAAACCTCGATCGCTTCTTTGGCTACGGTTGCGATCGTTCCGCGCCACGTCCTGGGTGGCCCGGGATTCACTCCTCCGAGCGAGATCTTAACCCGCGCAGTAATCGGAACGGGCGGCATGGGAATGGGCCATGTGAAATCGATTAACACCGCGTGCAAACTTCTCGCGGTTTGCGACGTCGATTCGGAGCATCTGCAGACAGCGGTTCGGGAAGGCGGACCCGATGTGAAAGGTTATAAAGATTTCCGCGAAGTGCTGGCACGCAAGGATATCGACATCGTGCATATTCCAACGCCACCGCATTGGCACGCGCTCATATCCATCGCGGCGGCGAAGGCCGGAAAGGATATTTGGTGCGAGAAGCCGATGACCCGGACCATCGGCGAAGGTGAAGCCGTGGTCGCAGCCATCGAAAAGCATAAACGAATTTTCAGATTAAATACGTGGTTCCGTTTTCAAGATGGATTTTATGGAATGGGCACTCCGGTAAAGCCGATAAAAAAAGCCGTCCTGAACGGCATGCTCGGCTGGCCTTTGAAAGTGACGTTGAGCGCCACAACCGGCTTCGACTGGAAATTCAGTTGGGTGGGCCGCACCGATCTGACGCCGCAACCGGTTCCTCCAAACCTCGATTACGACTTTTGGCTCGGACCGGCCCCATTCAAGTCATACCACCCTCATCGCGTTCATCAGACGTTCCGCGGCTACTGGGATTACGATGGTGGCGGTTTGGGCGACATGGGACAGCATTATATCGATCCCGTGCAGTACATCCTCGGCAAAGATAACGAAAGCCCCATAGAAATAGAATCCGACGCTCCCAAACAGGATCGTGACGCAGTTGGGACTTTCCGCGTGATTCGGCTTAAATACAAAGATGGATGTGAAATCATTCTGGACGGCGAGAACCGAGACAAGGACGCCGCCTTTATTCAGGGACCTCTTGGGAAGATCTCAAAAGGGTTCAAGTCGGACATTCCTGACTTTGAAAAGAAGCTCGCCAGCCTGAAAGAACCGGAGCCGCAATTGACCGATTTTGTCCAGGCGGTGAAAACACGAAAGAAATTCGCCCTGAACGAGCACAATGGCCACCGCTCCTGCACTCTGGTCAATTTAGCCAAAATCTCCTGGCAAACCGGAAGGGTTCTCCATTTTGACCCGAAAAAGCAGCGTTTTATCGACGACAAAGAAGCCAATAGTTACATTCACCAGCCGATGCGAGGGCCGTGGAAGGTTTGAATGCAGTAGCCGCCTTTCTAGGCTGCCTTTGCTGAGAATTCATACACCGGCGTTTCAATCACGCGCGTGGGCGTCTGCCGGGAGCGGATGATGGCTTGCAATCGGGTGACCGTTTCGGGGCTGAAAAGCTGCTCTCCGGTCTCGCGACATACCCGTGCGGGGACGTGCTCAACGACAATAAAGTGACCGTCCAGCTCCTGCGCGTATGTCACCAGCCGTTCTTCAAACGTTTCGTTCCAGGTGTTCGTGCTCATTCGATTTTTCTCTTTCCTAAACCTTCATCCCATTGCGCCGGATCGGGTTCATAAGCGGTGATTACCTCTAGCAGACTTCGGGACGGGTACGTGCATTGCACATGCAGCGCTCTTTTCGTCGCTGTCCGACCTGCGATAAGGCAGCTTGGGCCGTATTTATCCTCAGGAACTCGAAGTTTTTATCAAAGTCGCTCAGAACCACAATCTATTTGAATAGCCGCATCTGCGCGAACGGCAAAATTCTTACGAATTTGCTAAAATGTGGTATTGACTTCGATCTCCACTTTGCTACGTTCTCCGCTCTTTGAATTAGACAGCTTTGATGAAAACGTATTTGCCGAAGATTGATGTAGACCAGCGCAAGTGGCATGTGGTCGATGCGGATGGGGCCATTTTGGGCCGTTTGGCAGCGCAAGTTGCCAACGTTTTGCGCGGGAAGAACAAACCGATCTTCACAGATCATTTGGACGCCGGAGACTTTGTGGTTGTGATCAATGCCGAAAAGGTTGTGCTCACGGGCAAAAAAGAAACCGATAAGATGTTCATGAGCTACTCCGGTTGGAAGGGTGGCGAACGTTTTCGTTCTGTGGCTGAAGTTCGCGCCAAACATCCTGAACGTCTCGTGATGCACGCTGTTAAGGGCATGATTCCCAAAAACCGCCTCGGACGCGTCCTGCTCACTAAATTAAAAGTTTACAAGGGTGCTGAGCATCCTCATTCGGCCCAGCAACCCGCTGTGTTGGCCGTCGCCAAATAAGGCCTGCAACTGCTTTTGAGACAAGAAGATACGACATATGGCACAAACGACTGAATTTCTTGGCACCGGCCGCCGCAAAACCGCGGTAGCCCGGGTGCGTCTGGCGGCGGGCTCTGGAAAAATCCAGATTAATGGCCGCCCAATGGAAGTATATTTTACGGTTGATTCCCAGCGCCTGCTGGTGACACAGCCGTTTACAGTAACTGAGAGCGCGACCAAGTTTGATGCGCGCATCAATGTGAAGGGTGGGGGCCCCACTGGACAAGCTGGCGCAGTGCGGCACGGGATTGCCCGTGCCTTGCTCGAAGCGGATGCCACCTTGCGTCCTGCTTTGAAAGCCGAAGGCCTGCTAACGCGCGATCCTCGTATGCGCGAACGCAAAAAGTACGGCCAGCCCGGCGCCCGCAAACGCTTCCAGTACAGCAAGCGTTAAACCAGTTCGATTTGCAGGCCCCGCTGGTTATACGCCGGCGGGGTTTTTCTTTTTTAGGGGCTCAATTTCAGTTGAATGTATTATTGACCATCGGTTTATGATGGCGACTTCATTACGGAAGTGGCAATGAACAAGACGAATGCGGTTAAAACAGCCATTGTAGGCGCCTCCGGCTATGCCGGTGAAGATCTGGTGCGCCTGCTTCTCGGGCATCCTCATGCGGACTTGGTGGCGGTCACTTCGAGGCAATATGCCGGCCAGACTCTCGCCCAGGTATTCCCAAAATTCGCGCATTATCCGAAGGCTAAGACCCTCCGGTTCGTTGAGCCGAACCCCGAATTGCTCTCGAAGCAGGCCGAAGTGGTATTTTTGGCACTTCCTCATGGCGTGGCGGCGGAATTCGCAGTACCACTGTTAAAGCTCGGGTCACGCGTGATCGATTTGAGTGCCGATTTTCGGACTAAAAAACCGGAGATCTACAAAGAGTTCTACGGACACGATCATCCCGCTCCCGATCTTCTCGAAAAAGCGGTATATGGTTTGGCGGAGGTTTACCGGTCTGAAATCAAAAACGCGACTCTTCTGGCCTGTCCCGGCTGTTATCCAACGAGCATTTTAATTCCCTCACTGCCTCTGGTTCGCGATCACCTGGTTGAACCAACCAGCATTATCGCAGACTCTCTAAGCGGTGTCAGTGGAGCCGGGCGCAAAGTGGACTTGGATTATCTTTTTGCTGAATGCAACGAGAGCATGCGGCCATACGGCGTGCCGAAACATCGGCATCTTTCCGAAATCGAGCAGGAGCTGTCATTGGCTGCGGGCAAAACCTTGGTAATTCAGTTCACGCCCCATTTGATCCCGGTAAACCGTGGAATCTTAACCACCCTTTACTTCGCTCCGGCCATTGATTTTCGATCCGAGGAGACGTTTGGCCGTTTCTCCGAACAGATCGCCGCTTCGTATCAACGCGCCTATGGAAACGACGTTTTTATTCGGCTACTCGAAGGGAAAGCGTTGCCTGACACCAAAAACGTGGTTGGGACGAATTTTATTGAGATCGCATGGCGGTTGGATCATCGCACTGGCCGATTAATTGTGATGAGTGCTGAAGATAATATTGTAAAAGGCACGAGCGGTCAGGCGGTTCAGTGCTTCAACATCATGTGCGGTTTTTCAGAAACGGCGGGGTTGATTTGATTTGGCGGCAAAAGGAATTTTCATGGCTAAGAAAGTTGCGTTTAAACAAATCGAAGGTTCGATAACAGCACCAAAAGGCTTCAAGGCGTCGGCCGTATTTTGTGACATCAAACGCCTTGGAACTGGTAAAGGTTCCAATAAGGGTCAAAAGCATGATTTGGCGTTAATCGTCTCCGACACCCGCGCTTCTTTGGCCGGGATGTTTACCACCAGCCAGGTTTGCGCCGCGCCCGTAAAGGTAAGCGCAAAACGTGCCGAAGGCGGTTATGCCCGCGCTGTCGTAGTCAATTCTGGCAACGCGAATGCCTGCACTGGAAAGCAGGGTCTCAAAGACGCGGAAGCGATGACCAGCATTACCGCGAAAGCGCTTGGACTGAAAGCCGAAGAAGTGCTGGTATGCTCTACCGGTCGGATTGGACTGCCGATGCCGATGCCCAATGTAAAGAGTGGCATTCTCGCCGCAGCACCCTTGCTGGAATCAACGCTCGACGCCGGTCATTCGGTGGCTGAAGCAATTATGACTAGCGATACGCGATCCAAAGAGATCGCGGTGGAGCTCGAACTCGGCGGAGTGACTGTGCGAATCGGTGGAACCTGCAAAGGTGCCGGAATGATCCAACCGGGCATGAGCCGGACCGGTGCAAGACCAGCCGCCGGTCTGCACGCGACGATGCTCGGCTTCATAACCACCGATGCGGGAATTGAACCAGTTCTCCTGAAACAGACTCTCGAACGTGCGGTCGCGCAAAGCTTTAATCGAATTACGATCGACGGTGATATGAGCACGAACGATACAGTTCTGGTGCTCGCGAATGGACTCGCTGAAAACAAAGCGATTTCTTCTGTAAGACAGGACTCATTTGGAAAATTCCAGGAAGCCCTCAATTTCGTCACTCTTGAGCTGGCGAAAATGATTGTACGCGATGGTGAAGGTGTGACACGTTTTATCACGCTTCATATTCACGGTGCGCAGAGTGCCGGCGATGCTGAGGCAGCCGCGCGGTCGGTGGCAAACAGTGCGCTCGTCAAAACGAGTTGGTTTGGCGGAGATCCAAACTGGGGCCGAATTCTGGGCGCACTCGGTTATTCGGCCGCTCGGATCGAAGAAACCAGCATTGATCTCGGCTATAGCTCGCCCGGGAGCAGTCGGATTACTTACGCGTTGCGCAAAGGCCAACCGACCAACACTTCGTTTGACACCCTCGTAAAACTTGTGGCCGCGAAGGAATTCGATCTCCACATCTTTTTAAATCTCGGCAAGCACGAGACGGTGATTTATACGAGCGATTTGACAGAAGAATATGTGGAATTTAACAAGGGCGATGTGAGCGATCCGAAATCGCTCGGTGGCTGACAGGCAAGATGCAAGAGATCATCACAAAAGCTGGGACGCTTCTTGAAGCGCTCCCCTATATTCAGCGTTTTCGCAGTCAGACGTTTGTGGTCAAATACGGCGGCAGTTTCATGGACTCGCCGGATGCGGCGATTCGCAACAGCGTCGCCCGCGACATCGTATTTCTCGAAGCTGTGGGCATAAATCCGGTCGTTGTTCATGGCGGCGGCAAAGCTATCACACGCGCCATGGAAGCGGCGGGCCTGAAAGCGAATTTTATTCAGGGACAGCGTGTCACCGACGAAGCTACAGTGGGCGTCGTTGAACAGGTGCTTTCGAAGGAAATCAATCCTGAGGTCGTGCGCACAATTGAAGAGTTGGGTGGAAAAGCTCGAGGGTTCGCAGGATCCGATATTTTTACCTGCCGCAAAATGTGGTTGAAAAATCCAGACGGCGGCCCGGTCGATATTGGATTCGTAGGCGAAGTTTACAAGGTCAACGTCGAGCCGTTGCGCGAATGCATTCGGCGCAGCATTACTCCCGTGATCAGTCCGACCGCCCGGGGAGATGATGGTAAGATTTATAATTGCAATGCCGATGTCGCCGCCGCTCAGGCCGCAATTGCGCTGAAGGCACGACGCCTGGTTTTTATGAGCGACGTCCCCGGCCTTATGCGTGATCCAAAAGATGTGACGACGGTCATTAGCCGTTTGCAGACGTCAGAAGTGCCTGAATTGAAGCAGAAAGGGATTGTGGATAAAGGAATGATTCCCAAAGTCGATAGTGCCGTGGCCGCGATTCAGAGTGGTGTAGAAAAGGTTTCATTTGTAGACGGACGCCTCTTGCACTCGGTCCTTTTAGAGATTTTTACAGACGCAGGCGTTGGCACGGAGGTGGTGCTGTGAAAGAGATCTTGCCTCAGCCTCCCGCAGTGGTGCGCAACGAAGTCTCGCGCATTCAGGAATTATTCCAGCGCAACGTCATTCCTTCATACGGCCGTTTTGAATTGGCGTTCACCCACGGCAAGGGCAGCTACGTCTGGGATGTGAATGGCCGGCGTTATCTCGACCTCGGTGGCGGAATCGCTGTGTGCGGACTCGGCCACGCGAACGAGGAAATCACTTCCGCGCTCATCGAACAATCGAAGCGGTTGGTTCATGTCTCGAACCTTTATTATACCGAGCCGCAGGGCCGCCTGGCCGAACAACTGGTTCGCCTGATCGGGTCCGGACATTGCTTTTTCTGCAACAGCGGTGGCGAGGCGAACGAGGGTCTCTATAAACTGGCTCGCAAATTCGGACATGACGAAGGCCGGTTTGAAATCATCACCGCGCAAAATTCATTTCATGGCCGAACACTTGCGGGAATCGCGGCCAGCGGCCAGGACAAGGTAAAGAAGGGTTTCGAACCGGCCGTTGCCGGTTTTCGGCACGTTCCTTACAACGATCTCGAAGCTATGCGCGCAGCCATTTCTCCTGCGACTGTCGCGGTCTTGATCGAAGCGATCCAGGGCGAAGGGGGCGGCGTCACTCCGGTCTCCCCGGAGTATCTGCTCGGGCTGCGGAAGCTCTGCGACGAAAAGAAACTGCTGCTCTTGATTGATGAAGTTCAGGCCGGGCATTTCCGAACGGGACGATTCCAAAGCTGGCAGCGTATTCTCGAAGGTGTGCCCGGCGGAGAAACCTTTTTGCCCGATGGTGTTTCCATGGCGAAATCACTTGGGGGCGGTTTTCCGATTGGGGCTTTCTGGGCTCGCGAGCCCTATGGCGCATTGCTTTCTGCGGGGACGCACGGAACCACATTCGGCGGGACGCCGCTGGGCTGTGCCGTTGCCCTAAAAATACTGGAAGTGATTTACCGCGACCATCTTGCGGACAATGCTCGCGCTACGGGCCAGTTTTTGAAAAATGAATTGGCATCTCTCACCCAAAAATACCCCGGCGTATTGAAGGGTGTTCGAGGGCTGGGACTGATGATCGGTGTGGAATTGAACGCCGGGATTCCTGCCTTCCAAAGCGATATCAAATCGGCTGCTGTACAATTTTGCAATCGGTTGCACGCTGCCGGAGTGTTGACGATACCCGCAGGCACTGCGGTCATTCGAATATTGCCTCCTTTAAACCTGAGCAGAAACGAAGTGGAAGAAGGCCTCCGCGTCATTGAGTCAGTCGTCAGCAGCCTTGCCTGAGTTTCCCATCCCGTCCTTGCAATGAAAAACCTATTAAGCATCGAACAGCTTTCTGCCACCGAAATTGAAGAGATTCTTCACTCCGCGGCCGGACGGAAAAAGAACCGTGGCAGCGAATTAGCCATGCCACTAAAGGGCCAGACCTGGGCGTTGCTCTTCGCAAAATCCTCCACGCGTACACGGGTTTCATTCGAAGTCGGAATTCGAGAACTCGGCGGCGATGTCATGTTCCTGAATGCAAACGATATTCAGCTTGGACGTGGTGAACCGATTAAAGATACGGCTCGAGTGCTTGGTCGCATGATTCACGGGGCAATCATCCGCACGTTCGCGCAGCAGGATATTGAAGATTTCGCCCAGTACTCTGGCATTCCAACCATCAACGCCCTCACAGATCAGGAACATCCCTGTCAAATTCTGGCTGATATTTTCACCTTTCAGGAAAAGCGTGGCAGCATTGTCGGCAAAGTAGTGACATTTGTTGGCGATGGCGCATGTAACGTTCCAGCTTCATGGGTCTTTGCCGCGGCAAAATTAGGCTTCGAGCTTCGAATTGCCGCACCGTCGAAATACCAGCCTTCCCCTGAACTATTAAAACGTGCGGGTGGCAAAATTGTCTGCACCTCAGATTTGAAAGCGGCGGCTGCTGGAGCGGATATTCTTTACACCGACGTTTGGGTTTCGATGGGCAAGGAATCCGAGTCCGCCGAGCGGATTCGCGATCTTTCCGGATACCAAATCAATGGTGACCTGATAAAACTCGCAAAGTCAGATGCGCTGGTGATGCATTGTCTGCCAGCCTATCGCGGCAAAGAAATTGACGAAGCAACGTTTGAAGCAAATGCCGAAACGATTTTCGATGAAGCCGAAAATCGGCTGCACGTTCAGAAAGCGATCCTCGCACTGGTAAGCAAATAGCTTACAGAGGATTTCTGCCATTCAAAATGGTTTCATAAAAATCGAATTTGCCGCACGCCATTGAAGGTGTGCCGCCCTTTGAAGCGAGCCAGTTAAACGAACCCTGGTAGAGGCTATCGTTGTATCTGGAGTGGAATTCCATACTATTCGCCCGGGAAACTTCAATCAAATGAACCAAGCAATTCCATCGGAAACCAAGGTCGTAATAGTGGGCGGAGGAGTCGTCGGTTGCAGCCTTGCGTATCATCTGACTAAATTAGGCTGGCGGGATGTGGTCTTACTTGAGCAATCGGGACTGGCTGGCGGAACGACCTGGCACGCCGCCGGATTGGTGGGGCGGTTGCGGACTTCGAATAGTCTCACCAAAATCAACAAATACAGCGCCGAGTTGTACGCACAGTTGCAACAGGAAACTGGTCACAATATTGGCTGGAAACAGGTAGGCAGCCTGATCGTCGCCAAGTCCGAGGCACGCATGACTCAATTGCGGCGCACGGCTGCGATGGCGGAATGGTTTGGGGTAGAAGTGCAGATGATCAGCGCGGAGACTGCACAATCCAAATGGCCATTGATCCAAATCGAGGATGTGCTTGGCGCCGCCTGGCTGCCGCACGACGGAAAGGTGCTTCCAAAGGAGCTCGCGCTGGCGCTGGCCAGGGGGGCACAAATGCGAGGTGCTTCGATCATCGAAAATGCCCGTGTCACGGACGTCATTAAGGAAAACGGACGGGCAGTGGGTGTTCGGACAAACCAAGGTGATATAAAATCTGAGTTTGTGGTGTTGACGGGCGGAATGTGGGCGCGGGAATTGGGTCTGCGTTGCGGAGTTAATATTCCACTCTATCCGGTCGAACATCACTACGTGGTGACTGAACCGATTGCCGGAGCGTTTGATGAACTTCCGGTGGCGCGTGATCCGGATCTTTGCCTTTATTTTCGCGGAGAGGGAGATGGGGTGATGCTTGGAGCCTTTCAAGCGCTTTCGAAGCCATGGATGGTCGAGCGGGTGCCGGAGAAATTCTCATTCCAATTGCTGGAACCGGATTGGGAAAAGTTCTCGGAGCCGCTCAAGAATGGGCGTCACCGAATACCGGCATTGCGGACCTGCCAGTTCGCAAAATTTGTAAATGGACCCGAAAGCTTCACGCCGGATAATAACTTTATCATGGGCGAAGCGCCGGAACTGAAAAATCTGTTTGTCTCGGCAGGTTACAACTCTGTGGGAATCGCGAGTGCGGGAGGAGCGGGGAAATATCTTGCAGAATGGATGATTGAAGGCGAACAGACCATGGACCTCTGGAGTGTGGACATCAGACGGTTCGGTCCATGGGCAAACAACCGACAATTCCTCCGTGACCGGGTGGCGGAGG
>JAQGOX010000811.1 GCA_028293365.1 Verrucomicrobiales bacterium
CAAAACTGCGGGTGGGACGGTGCTTATGGAGCCAACGAAAGTGGGTGAGATGGGCATTTATTCGTACGTTCAGGACACCGAGGGCAATACCGTTGGAGTCTGGCAAAACACCAAAAAGCCCGAACCCAAAAAAGCGCCAAAGAAGACGAAAAAATAATCTTTGCGGTTTGCGCTACTCCAGCGCGGGAAGCGGTAACGACCGCATCGCCGACATTGACCGGGCGAAGCGCCAACTACTCGGTCCGAAAAAATGAAGCGTTAATCTGGGTGGGTAATTCACAGTCGCTTTCCGGTACGCACTCGGTCAATTCTGAAACAATGGCAGGCACCCGGATGCGCCGGTGACGAGCGTGACAATTAAAACCGGTTATCACCACTACATGTTCCGGGAATTCCTATGTTTTGTTTTTTTATTGTGCGATTTTGTCCCTGAGCGGCTGCTGCTCAGTGATGAATGACGAAAACAAATTGCTCCGGCGCTATGTGGAAGAGTGCTCCGAAGTAGCGTTCGGGGAACTGGTGAGGAGATACCTGGATGTTGTTTATGCTGCGGCATTGCGGCAAGTAAATGGGGACTCGCACCTGGCGCAGGAAGTTACACAATCGGTATTTCTGGACCTCGCCCGCAAATCACACACACTCTTAAACCATCCCTCCCTTCTGGGATGGCTTTATACTTCCACGCGCTTCACCGCAATAAGTATGTGCCGTACGGAGCAACGTCGACGCGCCCGTGAACAGAAAGCTGAGGTTATGGTCGAACAAGACTCCGAATCTGCCTGGCAGCAGCTCTGGCCGGTTCTTGATAAAGCGATGCATACGCTGAATGAAAAGGATCGAGAGGCGGTCCTGCTGCGTTTCTTCGAAGGGCTGACATTGTCTCAGATGGGAAGACGATGGGGGATTACTGAGAACACCGCCCGCATGCGGGTTGAGCGCGCGGTCGAGAAGTTACGGCGCGTTCTGATAAAAAAGGGATCAGTGACGGCGTCGCTGACTTTAGTTACCATACTTACCACCCGTGCCGTTGCGGGAGCTCCCCCGGATTTAGCCAGCAGGATTGAAGCAGAATTGATTGGGTTTAAATCGGCATTGCCTCAACCATCCACCTCCACTCCACCGCTTCGGTTTCGGATAAAAATCGCGCTGTTGCTCGGGTTCATGTTTGTCGCCCCATGCCTTTGGTGGCTGCCAGCAAGGCTCGGTTTCGTAGAATTGAGGACCGTCTCAGAGCAGAAACGGACCGTGTATAACAATCCGGCTGCGCAAACCATGGACCGTTCCGGGCTTAACGGAAACAATACATCGCCTGGCCACTCTGTTTCGGAGCCGAAAAAAACCTCGCTAACCGTCGTCAATCCCCTGGAAATCCACGTGATTGCAGCCGATTCAGGCGAACCAATTCCGAATACAACGTTTAACCTCGCCACATTTGTAGATGAAAAATGGAATCGCCAGAATATTACCTCTTCCCGTCACGGCGTTGCGCGAATCGGATATCCCGAAGGCATTTCTCAATTGGAAATGTACAGCCGTGTCGATGGGTTTGCGGATACCCATCTCGAGTGGCGGATCGATCGGGGGGAGAAGATTCCACCGACGTACGTACTGCGCTTGACACGGGCGATTACCGTTGGGGGAGCCGTGGTGGATGAGGGTGGCTCACCAGTAGCAGGAGCAAAAGTTGTCTTCAGTCACCGCAGAGACCTCGACGTGGGCCAATCAAAGGAGAGTCACAAATATCTCCCTATCGAAACAGAAACGGATTCGGCTGGGCGCTGGTCCGTCAATCGAATCGCACCGGAAATGCTTCCCCTGAGCACAGGGATTGCAAAACACCCCAAACATTCCGATTCACTCTCGGTTGATCTTACAAAGGAACCTCAACAAATTCCCAGGCTTACGAACGGGACTTATACTTTCCGAGTCAACAAAACTGTCGAAGTCAATGGCGTCGTTCTTGATGAGTTGAACGAGCCAATCAAGGGCGCGCGGGTCGCTTCGTCGATGCTCGGTGATTCAGCCGATATCGAAACCACTACCACTAACGATGGTGGTTTCGTTCTCAACATTCCTCCTGGCCCCCGCTACCTCTCTGTCCAGGCTGATGGCTACGCGCCAACGTCCATGGGAGTGGTAATCAGCGATGCGGCTTCACCGCCATTTGAGTTACGCCTGGTTCGTGGAAAGACGATTCGGTTTTTGGTAATCGATCCTGACGGGAATCCGATTCAAGGGGCTCGTCTGGAGCTTGCCCGGTGGAATATAGAATTAACGGAATCAAACGAAGTCGCACCTGGAACTGTGCAAGCAGAGGCTGTGCTTATCACCGACGAAGCAGGCCGTACTGCCTGGACGAACGCTCCAGCCGCCCTGCTGAAATTCAATCCCACCGCCAAAGGCTACCTGGGTGGCCAGACGATACGCGTTCGTCCTTCAGACAAAGAGAACGTCATCACTCTTGAACACGCTCTCAGGGTCAGCGGAATCGTTAAAGATTTTCAAGGAAAGCCCTTGGAGCGCTATCGAATACTGGTTGGGGGGGGCGAACAAATTTTTCGCAGCCACAAAACCGTACCAAGGTGGAGTCCGTCAGATCGTTTTCGGCTCAGGTTCAGCCACCCAAATTATGACTTCACCATTGAGGAACCGGTTCAGATTGATTCCGGTCCGATTCAGCAAGGATACTTCTTCAAATTTGAGGCCGAAGGCTTTATTCCCGTAACTACCCGCTTCGTCGCCCCAGATGAACGAGACGTCACTTTCGACATAAAACTACAACCCGCAAATGGGCGGGTGCTTCAGATATTTGACTCCCAGGGTCTACCCGTGGCGAATGCCCCAACGCTCTTTCTGCCCGACGGTGCCTTTGTTTACGGGAGTCGAAGTGGCCTGGACCCGGTCCAGGAGTGGATCCATTTATCCAAAACCGACTCCAACGGAACTATTCCGTTTGAGATCGATCCGGAATTCACCAGTTTGGTCGTGGCATGCTCCGCGGGCTCCATTAGCTTGGCTAGGTCCGAGATCCCGAGTGATGGAATCATTACACTGCAACCTTGGGGGCGAATTGACGGTCGCATTTCGAGAAATGGTCAGCCGAGCAACGGCGAATCGCTTACCTGTTTGCGACGCGAGAATTTGGGCGATTTTATGCAATCGGAACTTTCGCTTCCACCGTTAATGTTCTCACCTGGCCACGCCAATTCAGATGCGGAAGGTCGGTTTACTTTTGCAGATGTCCCCCCGGGATATGCAACTATAATCGTTGCGCCCCGCGCCAATCTGTTCAACAGCTCCACGCCATCAGTTCACCAGGGAAAAACTGAAGTATTTATCAGCGACGAGATCCCGATAAGCGCCAGTATAGACATCCAGGATGCTGTAGCGAATTTAACTCCAAAGTGAGACACGAATTCCCGGGTGCAGGCCCTGCCTCATAACCGAATTCGGTGTGCTGAGCAGGGTGGAGACGTAGCAATGTCAAAGATTTCGTGAGAATCCTCCGATTTATTCTAGTTCTGGTCGTGCTTGTGCATGCCTGTTTCTCGCGACTGCTGGCCGCGACCTCAGTCCCTGCGACGGCTCGCACCGGAACGATTCGCGACATCAAGCACGTCGTGATTTTCATGCAGGAGAATCGTTCGTTCGATCATTACTACGGTGCGCTTAGAGGTGTCCGTGGCTTTGGCGATCGGAACGTTTTTCTTCTTCCAAATGGCAAAACGACCTTCCATCAGCCTCGCAATAAGGGTGAAGTGCTCCCCTTGCGGCTCGATTCTCAGTGCGTCTCGGACACAGCGCACGATTGGGATAGCGGGCACGCGGCTTGGAATTTCGGCTATTGGGATCGGTGGATTTCCGCCAAAGGTATCGACGCCATGACCTATTACACCCGTGAGGAATTGGCCTTTTATTATTCGCTCGCGGACGCCTATACCGTGTGCGACGCCTACCATTGTTCTGTCATGGGTCCTACCAACCCGAACCGCCTTTACCTTTGGTCCGGGACGATCGATCCTCGCGGGAAGGCCGGGGGACCCGTGATCGACAATTCGGAGCCGTATCCTGGCTTTCGATGGACAACCTATCCAGAGCGCCTTCAGGCCGCCGGCGTGGCTTGGAGGATTTATCAAGAGTTCGATAACTACGATGATAACGCCCTGGCTTGGTTTGCCGCGTTCCAAAACGCACAACCGGGGGAGCCGCTCTATGATCGCGGCCTTGCGATCGTCGGGGATCTGGTGGCTGCCTTCCGCGCGGATGTACTCAACGACACGTTGCCTGCCGTTTCCTGGATCATAGCCCCAACAATCCTTTCGGAACACCCGCCCTTCTCGCCGGCCAGCGGCGCCGCTCTCACCAAGCAATTACTCGACGCGCTCGCGGCAAAATCTGAGGTCTTTAATTCCACCGCATTCATTCTCACCTATGATGAAAATGACGGATTTTTCGACCACGTTCCGCCTCCGGTTCCGGCCGCCCGGACTGCGGATGAGTTCGTGAACAATCAACCGATCGGCCTGGGCGTGCGAGTACCGACCGTCATTGTCTCTCCGTGGACGCGAGGTGGTTATGTTTGTTCAGAAGTCTTCGATCACACCTCGATCTTGCGATTTCTCGAGCAATGGACTGGTGTTGTCGAACCGAACAT
>JAQGOX010000858.1 GCA_028293365.1 Verrucomicrobiales bacterium
GACATCGAAGACCACCATGCCAGGGTGAATTGCAGAGCGGACGAGCAATTGTTCTTTTTTCTCGGAATCGAAAACATAGGTATTGGCTTCCGAACGCGAGTTTTCCGCGAAACAGGGACTGAGGACCGAAACGTAGTTCGCAAGCAACTCCGCTTTAAACTGCGTCAACTCGCTCGCAATCTGAGAAAGGTCCGCACTCTTCCAGGTGGCGAAGGCGGCGTCAAAATCGGTGCGATTCTGCACCCAGAGGGAATGCTTAAAGCCCTGGAGCGTGTGCGTATGACGATCTGTGTCGTTGATGATGATGCCGGGTAAGCCGTGGCCGTTTGCGAACAGACTGGAGTGCAACCGGGTCGTGATCACCAGGTCAAATTGAGGATAGATCTGGTGCAAATCCTGATAAAACGAGGAAAAAATGACCGGAATATTTAGTCCGCGCAGGAGTTTTAGGAAGTGAAAATACTCGGATTTGTGATGTGCGATCACACTCACTTCATAGTCGCGCGCTAGATCACGCAGCACTTCCACGGAAAGTCCGTAAAGGTTGCGCGCGCACGTTTGATTTACCACGCCTTCCTCATGGGGGAGCTGGATGGAAAACGCAATGCGCTGGATCGATTGTCCCGGGGCGATTTTTTTTACTTCGGGAACAGACAGTATCGCGGGACAATTGATGTGGTGATACGAAATGCCGGCCGCCCTGATAAACTCGGGTGTTTTTGCCGTGCGGCTCGTGATCAGTCGCGCTTTCCGGAAAATGGTCGCTTCCGGTTCTTGTGCGACGTGGTGTTCCACGTAGCCATTTTCGTAGCCGGCGCCAATTAGATAGACTTTCTCCTCAAGTCCATTGGCAACCACCCATCGGTAAAGATCCTTAATCTCCTCGCCTGCGGAAAGTCCGGCAATGATTACCGCATCCACTGAATCGCGGCAATTCTCAAGATCACCCTTCGCCAGATCGTTGCCGAGCCCCGCAAACTTATCGCGTGGAAAATAATCGGGGTTGAAATTGTAGAATAAAAAATTTAACTGTGCGTCGCAGAACACAGTTCGCAGGATCTGGATGATGCCATCACGTACAAAATCATCGCCAGGATTCCAGTAGTTCGTACCGGAAATGACGATGTTTTTGAGGCGGGCGGACGATGTTGGGCTCTGCAGCGTTTTATCGATGCGGTTCATCATGTTTTTTGAATATGATCCAGGTAACCCAGGGGTAAAGAATGTCGTTGCGCTGGCCGACCATCGGATGAAATCTCCTGCCGCCGAGGTCTCCGTGACCGTCATTGATGGCGAGATTGTAGATCAAGGCCTCTCGATTTCCCCAACCTTCCTTGACGATTATATCCACGTCCGAAAACAATTCGCCTAGTCCGTCGGGCAGAAAACGATAATAATCTTTGAAAGCTGGAGGGCCATGCAGAGGATTGAAACCGCAGGTGGTATGCAAACCGATTCCACCCGGCTTCAATACCCGGACACATTCCTGAGCTGCCAGCCACGGTTTAGGGATGTGCTCGAGCACCTGGTGTGAATAAACAATGTCATACTGATTATCTGCGAAATCCAGCAGCTTTTGAGCGTCATGGCGGGGATGAATCGCATGATCAATATGTAACTTCGGCCAGCACGCCTGGAGAATTTCGTCCAGCGTGGGATTACGATCGATACTCAGTGCGGAAAAAGCGCGTGGCAGATTTGCCTCAAAGAACCATTTTTGAATCGATTGCAGCATGTACGTCTGCGGCGTCCAGAAACCATCAATCGTGTAGTCGCGCTGGGATTGCAGACGCAAAGGAGCGTTCTGTGGCAATCCAGTTGTGACAATGGGTGTCACCTGGTTGGTATTAACTGTGGGATCAATCATATCATTTAACAGTCGAACAAACCGGCACCCTGCGCGAAGCGACGTCGGAAATCAGGCAATCCGGGACATCGTTGATTGCCATTCCTGTCGCCTCGAATTTATTTCTTCCCGCGCATAGTATTGAGTCAAAGTCCGACTTGTTCAGCAATCGGCGTGCCACGGGAAATTCGACCGTTACAACTCTGAATTCGGTCGTAAGTTGGCTATTTCCCCTCGAAATCTTGGGAAAATCGCTTCCTGCCCGGCAGGTTTGGCTTCTATTTCAGGTCAAAAATGCCGGGAGCGTCACTTCGGCATTTGGTTTTGGATTCCCTGGCCCAAACAACAGTCAGGGTAATGAAAATGCTCTTGCATAATCGCTTCGGTTGACAAAAATTTCGCTCCTTCAACTGCGGCACTTTGCCAAAGTTGTTGCGGTCTGGGCGTTGGATTAATTACAATGCCTTTGAAATGAAAGGGACGGACCCACGTTCTTGCGACTGAATCAATTCAACGAATTTAAAAATCGACCAGGAAAGAAATATTATGGCACTTAGATTAGGCGATATGGCCCCGAACTTTTCGGCTTCAACCACCGAAGGGCCGATCGATTTCCACAAATGGCTCGGCGACTCCTGGGGAGTTTTGTTCTCGCACCCGGCTGATTATACCCCGGTTTGCACCACCGAACTTGGCGCCGTCGCGAAAATCAAACCGGAATTCACCAAACGCAATGTGAAGGTCATCGCCGTCAGCGTCGATCCCCTGGATTCGCATCATGGCTGGACCAAAGACATCAACGAAACTCAAAGTTGCACGATGAATTTCCCGATCATCGCCGACGAAAACCGCCAGGTCGCCACCGCTTACGACATGATCCACCCGAACGCCGACGACAAAGCGACCGTTCGTTCCGTTTTCATCATTGGACCCGATAAGAAAATCAAGCTCACTCTCACATACCCCGCGAGCACCGGACGTAATTTTCCTGAACTCCTTCGAGTCATTGACTCGCTTCAATTGAGTGCCAAATACAAGGTCGCTACGCCGGCCAACTGGCAGAACCGTGAAGACTGCATTGTCTCTCCCGCGGTTTCGGACGCCGACGCAGAAAAGATGTTTCCCAAAGGCGTGCGCAAGGTGAAGCCATATTTGCGCTACACCCCTCAACCCAATCTTTGAGTCAGGTCGTGGTTGAATATCCGCGATTTGCGGTTCCATGAAATCGAATCTTTTTTGAGATTTCCGCTAAGCCTTCCTTGAATCGTTGAGGAGTCAGCGCATGTGCGAACTGGAAGTTGCTGTTTGAATTCTGCCGGACGGGATAGGGATTATATGGCCCACGAAACGCGATTGGGATTCTCTGACCGTTACGGCTTTCAATCGACACATACGGTGTTGTTGAGCGGTATGGTTCACAAAGTTCGATGATTCTAATGGCGGAAACAATAGACAAATTGAATTGGCCGTTCCGCCTGGCCCGGCTGTCGGATATCCCGGAACTGGAATCGTTGATTGCGATTTCCGTTCGGGTATTACAGGCACCCTATTATTCCGTGGCACAACGGGAGGGAGCTCTCGGAAAAATATTTGGCGTTGATACGCAGCTAATAAGGGATGGAACGTACTTTGTTTTGGAACAGGAGGCGCAAATCATTGGTTGCGGAGGATGGAGCAAGCGTAAGACTCTTTGCGGCGGCGACCGCGACAGGGTGGGGGAAGACGACTTGCTCGACCCGCGTTCTGAAGGCGCACGAATTCGCGCTTTCTTTGTCCATCCCGATTGGGCGCGGCGCGGCATAGGCGCCTCGATATTGAGAGCTTGCGAGAAAGCGATTGTCAGCGCCGGTTTTGAAACTGCGGAACTACTGGCGACTCTTGCCGGAGAGCCTCTGTATGCTTCGTTTGAATACAAAGCATTCGAGCGTTACGATCTCCCCATGAGTTCCGGACTGTCTCTGCCGGTTGTGCGCATGGGCAAGCGTTTATCGGGTTGATAGTTACAATCGAATCGACCGCTGACCTAATCGGCGATCATCAGCGGATTAGCCGCCGCGATTGGCCCGCCATAAGAGAGCGCCCCCGAGACCCTGGAATAATAGATTTGGCACCCAAAAAATCAGGTAGGGAGCGATTTCATCGTGGCGTTGCAATGCTTCCGCCAAAACGAAAAAGCTATAATAGATCACCAACAATCCGAGGGCAAAGGCTACGCCGGTGCTGGCTTCCCGGCGATGCGCGCGAATGGCAAGGGGTATCCCGATCAACGTGAACGCGAAAGGTGCGAAGGAAAATGCCAACTGACGGTTCAACTGCACTTCGGCTGGAGTCGGTAGGATACCTTTGGCACGAAGTTGTCGAATTTCCCGCACCAATTCGCTCGAGGTCATTTCGCTCAATTTGGGAGCACGCGAATTTTGAACGAGTGAAGCGAGGTCGATCGGGTCCGTCGTGGAGGATCCAATCGTAGTATTCACCCATTCCACGCCGCCCTTTGGGTCGGCAGCGATATTTTCGTTCGTTGAAGCCGCCGTATTTGTTTCCACCACGGCATTCGTATGCGCAATCGTATTTGAATTTGTATTATGACCTCGGAATTCCCTGCTGAGCGTTTCCGTGTTCATATTTGTGAGCTCAAAGTAAATCTGTTTGTTGGTTGAATCCCAGATCACTTTGCCTGACTCCGCCATGATTCTTTTGACGGTGTCATTTTTTTTGTTGAGTTCGTACAGCCGGATATTCGTCAGGTAATCCCCTCGCTTTTTTTGGACATATAAAGTGATGCCGGGGATTTCTGTGATAAATCGACCTTCAGTCAGGAATCCCTCTGAGTTGGCGATCCCCATGTTGAAAATCAACTGTTTGGCAGCACGACGGCATTGTGGAGCGATTTGGCAGTTGAACAGCGCGCTCAAACCACAAATACCGATGCTGAATACAAGAATCGGCATCACGACGGCGATCAGGCTGATTCCGCTGGCTCGAACCGCCGTCAGCTCCTGGTCAGCGCTAAACCGACCGAAGACGAGCAGCGCCGCGGTGAGCATGCCTATGGGCAGCGCGTATGCGAGCACATATGGCATCAATAAGAGAATGACTTTGAAGACGGTCTGAAGCGTCGCCTGTCGCGTGATAAGCAAAGAAAGGATGTCCCGCAATACGTTGCCCAGCAGGAGCACGAAGGTGAAGACCGCCACCGTCAGAAGCAGTGTCAGTATTACCTGCTTGAGCAAATACAGGTGAAGCGTTTTCAACGTGAATACTGCACACTAAGCGCTTTACGGGCGCAAGCTCTTCCATGGCTCCTGATCGGCGACTTCGACAGTGCCTGGAGGATCGCTTTTCGCCGGTGAAAGCACCGCCAAAAAGTCGAGCGCTTCCGACCCGGTGTTGTAGGTTCCATGCACCATTCCTGCGGGAAGATAAATCGAGTCTCCCGGATACATGGTCCTTTTCTCGTCCTCGATCCATTGTTCGGCAGTCCCGGAGAGAATATAGAGAATCTCTTCCATATTCGGATGATGATGGAATCGATGAGCTTCCCCCGGAGGCAACTGGGCGCGCACAAACATCAGATTTGTGTCCGCAACCATGCCCGGTTTGCAATGCCAGAAATGAGTTTTCCCGGGAAGTTTTTCGACTTCAGTTTCGCTGAACGGTACGATTTTCCAGGTTGGCTGTGAGGTGTTCGGCATAATTTCCTCTCTGTCAGGCCACGCGCTCCAGAACTCGGACTTCCTGCGTCGGAACGGCGATCCGAATCCGTTCATCACGGAACCGCTCGACGATCGCCTGGTAAAGCTCGCCCTGTGTCGGGCCATAGTCGGCCAGCGAAACCCATGGCGCGAGCGTCAGGACTATCGACGAATTAGACAACGTCGCGATTCCCAGTCCGGGCTTTAGATCTTTCAGCACACGTGGATTACTTCGTCCCGCCGCTTCCAGGATTGATAACGCTCTCGGAATGTCGGTATCGAACGGGACCGAAACGTTGATCTGAACCTGCCTCATTTGTCCGTAGTTATGAAGAACTTCCCCGATAATGCGCCGATTTGGAATGACTACGCGCGACCGATCCGGATGTGCCAGGGTTGTAGAGAAAAGTTCGATCACGGTCACCTGGCCGTTGACGCCGAGCAGTTCGATATATTCGCCGACTCGAAATGGTTTTGTGAAAATAATCAGCAATCCGGCAACAAGATTCCCAAGCACCCCCTGCATCGCCAGGCCGATTCCGACACCGGCAACGCCGATTCCTGCGACCAGCGAGGTTATCGGTACTCCGAATTTCTCCAGTGCGATGATGACTGTGAAGCCAACGATTAGAAGCCGAACGACGCGAACCAGCAATAGCCGCAAAGGGGGTTCCATCCCTTTTTTCTCAAGGGATTTCATCATCAGCTTGCCGACCCAGCCGGCTGCGTAAAAGCCGATTCCCAAAATGATAAGCGCTGCCAAAATCTGCAGCCCATACGAAAGGAAAAAAGTAACGATAAAAGTTTTGGCTTCTTGCATATTGGTGTTCACGCTCTGGGAATTATTTGACCGTCTGGAGGTTAGCAATCGCGCCTATTCAGAGCAAGGTCAGCGAATGCATCGGCCCAATCGATCGGTGCTGTTCAAGCCCAATAACGATAGTCAATATCGGGAAATATATTATCGATCGTTTCGATCTGCGAGAGCCAGCGTTCGTCCACCTGGGTACTTGAGAGTTGCTCGTGCAACGCAATAAAACGGAGTAAATGGTCCTTGACCCGCTTGCAGGCGTACTCCGGACTTGTACCCGTGCGCAGGATGAAAGGCCAATCGCTCGCCTGCGCAAGCAGGATTTCCCGCGCGGCCTGCTTCAACGCGCGTTTCGTCAAATCGTCCGCGATTGTGTAGCGACGGGCGAGTAGGGTCATTCGCTCCTGGGCGATGTCCAGGTGAGGGTAGATCCACTCATTCGTTTCGTTTAACCAAACCTTCCAATATCCCTCTTCACCCCAGCTTGAGGAAGCGGGTCGCGCCACCTGCTGCGTCGGATGCCATTTGAGATATTCATCTGGGGTTGTAAGGCGGAACGATGTTTGGTCGTAGTACGCCTTCCGTACCAGGTAATCGATGAACTGCGGGCCTTCATACCACCAATGTCCGAATAACTCGGCGTCGTATGGCGAAAGCACAAACGGGGGACGATCCATAATCCGCGCCGCCTGGTCAATTTGCTGTACGCGGGATCTCAAAAAATGTTCGGCATGGTCCGCTGCGGCCTGTTGCGCCTCAAATGGATTATAAATTTCTTTTTCCACGGCGGGCCCGCTGATCCTGTGATACTTAATTCCGGTAAAACTTCTTTGCGGCGGCGCAGGCAAATGGGGCTTTATGTAGTCGTAATCGAGGTCAAACGCTATATCCCGGTAAAAATCCCGGTAACGGGGATCTCCCGGATACCCTTCGTTTCGGCTCCAAACTTGTTTGGCGGAGTCCAGGTCCCGCCCGAATGCAGCAATGCCGTTCGGGGTAAAAATGGGCGCAAATATGCCATAGCGCGGCCGCGGCCGGGCGTGTAAAACGCCATGCGTATCTGTGACGAACCAGCGAATATTCGCTTCCTGCAGGACCTGTTCGATTCCTTCCACGTAGGCACATTCGGGCAGCCATATTCCGCGAGGATCGCATCCAAAACAGCTTCTATAATGATCGCGTGCCACCAAAATTTGGGCGCGCAAAGAATTTGGATGATTTTCCAGTAATGGCAGCAGAGCATGCGTCGCCGCGCAGGTGATGATTTCAAGTTTTCCCTGCTCCTGGAACTTGCGGAATGCGCCGACCAGATTGCTTCCATAGGCAAAATAGGTATCGCGCGCGGATACGAATCGTCCCAGGTACATTTCGGACAACGGGCGAAGGCCCTCATCCCAATGCGTTCGATGCGTTTCCTTTTCGGCGAGGTCAATCAGACCGTTCAGATAGGCTGCATAACGTTCCTGCAGCAGTGGGTCGAGCAGCATCGAGCAGAGCGTCGGTGTGAGCGTCAACGTCAGGCGGGTCTCCATCCTGTCTCGGAGCCAGCCATCCATCACCTGAATCAGGGGGATATAGGTTTCGGTAATGGCTTCAAAAAGCCAATTTTCTTCAAGGAATCTTTCGTGTTCGGGATGGCGAACAAACGGCAGATGTGCGTGCAGCACCAAAGCAAGATAGCCGGACATGAGCAATGACAGGATTAAAAGGCTGCGACAGGCTATCCCAAATTGTCAGGATGCGGTGGTTTTAAATTCTTATCTTGAGGATGCTTGCCCACATTGCCGTGATAATCTGTATGCCGTGAAAACTTCAAATGAGCATGGCGCTCATCATCCTCCAAGGCTGACTTTGCAATTGCGGGTAATTCATAATTTCCATCCGGAAGGCTAAACCGATAGCTGAACGAACCGTCGGCCCTCAATTTGATCGCCCGGCCGCCAACAGTAACCTTCGCATCCGGTTCCGTTGAACCGTAAACGATTAGTTCCGCATTGACGTTAAACCAGAAGCCTTTGCTTTTCTCCGCGCCTGCGCCACCAAATGGACTGGACAAACTCGATACGCCGCTCGAAACCGCCAGCCCTCGCCTGGCCAGATCCGCCGCGGCGATCGAAGAGGTTTCTTCGAACATTTTTCTGCGTATTAATTCAGTAATTTCCAGCGAGCCGATCCAAACTCTGCGCATGCTGTCCATGCTGACCAATTTTTCCAGTGCGGCGGCCTGGTCCGCGGTCCAGCGGCCTCCGGAACTTTTTGGAACTGAGAACCGTCCGCCTTCGCGTGATTGCTCCCGCAACGCATCCACCAGTGAAACGTTTTCCGACAGGACCTCTTTCACCATGCCGATCAATTCCTGGAAACTAACCCCGCCCGGTAAGGTGGCAAACTCCACCGATGTGTCTTCTGAAAGATTGTCCGGAGGGGTGAATGTGCTGCGCGAAATACCGATGCTCTGCCATTCGTCCTGGGCGCGATAAAAACCCAATTCGGCCACGAACCGAGTGGCCGCCAGTCCAACGTAGACAAACCAATTCCGTGATTCCGGGTGCACATGGACTTCGGCATGGGGCTTCTCTTTAGTATTGTGAATATGTACGCGGACAACGAGATGGCCATGAATTGACTGCCCGTTGTATTTGCGAAGCTGGTCTTTACTCAGGTCCCAGGAAACATAAAGCCAGTGCGGATCGCGTGCGGCTGCGAGGACGCGTTGTGTGCCATACGACTCAGGCAACTCACCCAAATCGATTGGTTCGCTGATTGCAGCGTTTGTCGATTTAGGCCCCAATGCATATCGACTGCCCGGTCCGCTTGATGCTGGAGCCGTTGACTTGTCGCCTTCCAGAAGCGCGGCAGGTATTTTTGGAGCGGCTCGGCGGGGCTTGGTTACCGATGATTCTGCTGGCGGTATTGGGTTCGCAACCGGCGGCGCGGAGCTTTTTTTGGCGGTTGGGATTGGCGCTTTTTCAGCTTTTTCGGCACTGGCAGCCTTTGGTTTCGGAGAACTCTTCTTTGGTTTCATAAAACTCACCGGAAAACGATGCAAATGATTTTCAGCAAGAGCGTGGGGGCGCGCCGGCTGCACCGGGGAAACCCTATTCAATTATGGAGCCGATGCAATCGAATTTACATGCAGCCGCCAAAAGTAATTGAGGCGTGGATCGAAATGGTTGAGAAAATGAATATTCCACGCCGATACTACGTTTGTCCCAGTGGAATGCCGCAATCGGTTCGCAGAATGTTGAGAAGTCTCTTGCAGCGCAGCCGAATTTACGCTTCAGTGGGCAAGTAATAACGCGATGGTTACCCAGGAATCAAAAGCAGTGCATGTCACGGCACAAGAACACGGTGCATTGATCTACATCGTAGACGATGAATCGCTGATCGGCGAGGTCGTATTGGCAATTCTAAAGCTCGAAGGGTTTCAGCCGAAGTTTTTCGTGGATTCGCAGGAGGCCTACGAGGCGTTCGCGGAAGCGGATCCCAAACCGAGTTTATTGCTGGCGGATTTCATCATGACCCCCTTGAACGGGATGG
The DNA here is from genome assembly GCA_028293365.1 of Verrucomicrobiales bacterium. Taxonomy (GTDB): domain Bacteria; phylum Verrucomicrobiota; class Verrucomicrobiia; order Limisphaerales; family SXQI01; genus JAQGOX01. The sequence continues at coordinate 9,893 of JAQGOX010000858.1, forward strand.
AATTAATCGAGCGTTGCAAACAGATTTCGCCGGATTTGAAAACGCTGTTATACAGCGGTAACGTGGGTGAAGAAATTGTGGAGTTTTACAATGCCCGTCCAGACGGTTTTTTGAGTAAGCCGTTTCTTCCAAAACAACTGATTAGCCTGGTTAATCGCATTCTGGGTAAGTCTGTGACCAAGTCCACTTAATTTCTCTTTTGAGCCGAACATCGTTGCTTCGGATTTACGCCATCGTTCTATTTCTCGGCGGATTTTTAAGCTTCGTTCGGGGGGCTTCGTATGAGCAGGCAGTTTCGGTAAAATTCGGCCTGACAGATCTAGCCGTTCCTTTCACTGTTCGCGATCCCAAACCCGGAACACCATTTCAGGAGGCGAATGCTCCTTTTGAGGGTCTTCGTGCTTTCGGTTCGGATTCGATGAAACGAGTCTGGCTTGCCTCGACAAACGGTGCCGTCCGGTTTGACTCACGGAGTTTGGAACCATGGGATCGGTGGCGCGTGTTCGCTGGCAAACGATGGCTGCTCGACGACGACGTCAGGGCCATTTGGATTGATCCCAATATCCCTTCAAAAATTTGGATTCGAACGGCGAGCGGCGCTTCGCTGATTGAATTTCAAAGGTACACACTCGAGAAGAAAGCGGCATACTTTGAAGATCGTATTCAAGCCCGCCACGTTCGGCATGGATTAATCGCGGATTGTGAATTCAAAAACCCTGGCGACTTATCAACGTTCGCCCCGGCATCCAGCGATAATGATGGCCTTTGGAGTGCAATTTACATAGCCGCTGAAAGCTACCGCTATGCGATTACAGGTGCGCCTGACGCGAAGCGAAACGCATATCGGTCGGTCGAAGCTTTGATGCGGCTTGAAGAGATCACCGGAATCCCGGGGTTTCCCGCTCGATCCTATGTCTCGTTGAAGGAAAAATTGCCGCTTGATGGAGAGTGGCATTTAACGCCGGATGGACAATGGCACTGGAAGGGGGACACCAGTTCCGACGAAATCGTTGGGCATTATTACGCTTACTCGACTTATTATGACCTGGTTGCGGATCGAAAGGAAAGGGAAGCCATTCGGCGGGTCATAACACGAATCACCGATCATATCATCGATCACGAATGGAATCTGATCGACCTGGATGGCAAGCCGACCCTTTGGGGCCAATGGTCGGAAACCTACTTTGATTCCGAGAAAGGTCGCGATGATCAAGGTCTTAACGCGCTTGAACTGCTTTCCTTCCTCAAAACCGCGTATCATATCACCGCTTTACCTCGATTCAAGGCGGCTTACGAAGACCGTCTCAAACGGGGGTATGCGCAACGCATGACTTATTATCGGTCCAATGAAATCAATTTTTCGGACGATGAGTTGGCCTATTTATCGTGGCAACCGCTCTTAAAGTATGAACGGGACCCGGTTTTGCGAGCTCAGTACCTCCCGGTTTTCAAGGCGCTTGCGAGCGTTACGCGCTCCGACCGGAATCCGCTTTGGAATTTCATTGTGATGGAATCACTTTCGTTGCCGGCTTCGGATGATTTAATTGAACCCTCAAGACGCAGTCTGGAGCGCATTCCAATGGATCTGGTCACCTGGACCGTTCATAATTCCGCCCGGAAAAACCTCAAGTATCGTCCCGGGATGGATCGTTTTGGCCGTCGCGAGTTGGTCGACGCGTTCGCGCCGGATGAACGACCGGTGGCCCGTTGGAACAGTAATCCTTACTACCCGGACGGCGGAGGCGATGGCCATACCGAAGATGATGGCGCATTTTTTCTTTTGCCCTACTGGTTGGGTCGTTACCATCGCTGGATAAAGTGAACGAAGAACTTTTGGTCAAAGCAAAATCGCTCGGTTTTTCCGATCGTCAAATCGCACATTTAACCGGCACTACAGAAGATGTTGTCCGCGCTGAACGCATCCGAATCGGTCTTGTCCCGAGTTACCGTCTCGTGGATACATGTGCGGCCGAATTTGAGGCCTACACACCATACTTTTACTCGACCTACGACCGGGGTGACGACGAATCGAACCCATCATCCAGACGCAAGGTGATGATTCTAGGTGGTGGACCGAATCGGATCGGGCAGGGGATCGAATTTGATTATTGCTGCGTTCACGCCGCGTTTGCGCTCAAGGAAGATGGGTTTGAAACGCTTATGGTGAATTCGAATCCGGAGACTGTTTCAACCGACTACGATACCAGCGATAAACTGTTTTTCGAGCCGTTAACCCTGGAAGATGTTCTGAACATTTATCAGAGGGAAAAATGCTGGGGCGCGATCGCCCAGTTCGGCGGGCAAACGCCTTTGAACCTCGCGTTGTCTCTCCAAAAGAACGGGGTAAACATTATCGGAACGTCACCCCAAAGTATTGAAATTGCAGAGGACCGAAAGCTGTTCGCGGCCATGCTGCGGAAACTCAACATTCCGCAGCCTCTCAATGGTCTCGCGACCAATGAAGAGGAGGCGCTCCAGGCGGCGAAATCAGTTGGTTACCCGGTATTGGTTCGGCCTTCTTTCGTGCTGGGAGGGCGGGCTATGCAAATCGTCTATTCTGACTCCGAACTTTCGCATTATATGCGTTTTGCAGTCGAGGCCTCGCCGGAACGCCCGGTGCTGGTGGATAAATTTCTCGAGGACGCCGTGGAAGTGGATGTCGATTGTATCGCGGATGTTGGGCAATTCAAAAACCCACTGGTCGAAGGCACTATCGTCATTGGCGGAATGCTCGAGCATATCGAGTTCGCAGGTGTCCACTCAGGCGACGCGGCGATGGTCCTGCCTCCCCACACTCTGTCGAAAAAAGTAATCGATACGATCCGTGACTATACTCACATCATGGCCAGAGAGCTGGAGGTGATTGGCTTGATGAATGTCCAGTACGCCGTAAAGGGAGATACTGTTTACGTTCTGGAGGTCAATCCCCGCGCTTCCCGCACCGTGCCCTTCGTCAGTAAAGCGATCGGCATCTCCCTGGCCAAGCTCGCTGCCAAAGTCATGGCTGGAAAAACGCTGGTTGAACTTGGATTCACTCGGGAAATCTGGCGTAAATATTGGGCTGTAAAGGAATCAGTTTTCCCTTTTAATCGGTTTCACGGCCAGGACATTCTCCTCT
>JAQGOX010000883.1 GCA_028293365.1 Verrucomicrobiales bacterium
AAAACCCCCATTTTATCCCGAACTTCCGGACTCAATGCACTGGGAACGTATCCTGCATCTTCGAATAAATGCCACGCGGTCTGCAAAAACAACCGTTCCTGTGGATCCATTTCCTCGGCTTCTTTGGGAGAAATCTTAAAGAAGAACGGATCAAATTCATCCACGCCGTCAATAAATCCGCCCCATTTCGAGGGAACTCTTCCATCCATAGCCCGCTGCGTATCATTCCATCGACCAGGTGGGATTTCGGTGATACAGTCGATGCCGTTTCTCAAGTTCTCCCAGAACGCGGAAATATCTGAAGATTTGGGATATTTCCCAGCGACTCCGATAATCGCGATTTCACGGCCATCCCGCGGATCAACGCCAGTCGAACCCGGATTCAGTCTCTCTTTCTTTTCAGTTTTCTTCTCGAAGACGTCGAATTGAATCTGACTCGTTGCAATCTTTTCCGGTAGGAGCGTATCGAGCCGGTCGCGGTGATTCTTGAGAAAATAGTCCGACAACTCAACGATCGTACGATATTCGAAGAAGAGAGAGGCGGAAACTTCGCCAAAATCCAACCTTAAACGCTGGTTTAACCGCTGAATCATCACGGACGTCAAACCGCATTCATCAAACATTGCACTATTTTCAATCAGTTGAACCGGAATCTCCGTCACGGCAGATAGCAAACCCTTGAGATATGCCTCGACATTCGCTCGCCCCTTGGGACTTGGCGCTGAAATTTCCTTTTCTGACGAGAGCGGCACACTACCGATCCAGTGCCGAACTTTGGCGAATGGATAAGGCGGAAGGGGAACGCGGCGAAAAGCGCTCGTTCTTTCTTCCGCCAAAAAAGAACAGGCTCCGCGGACCCATCGCTCCGCGGCGGTCCGCAGATCCACTTCCGAAATGCGGCAAATGTCGGAGGCGCCATCTATTGCCTGACCATGAAAAAAGTTCGGAATCTTATCTGTGCCTTTTGCGTAGAGTTCCAATCGCTCAGCCAGTTCGCGTTTTGAATGAACAATCAGTGCGACTCTCTCCTTCATCGCCAGTCGACCAACGCGAAGAGTAAAACCAATATCCGAAATGGAAGCTGCGGAAGAATCTTGTTGACCGAGAAAGATCACTATTCGAATCGCGAGTGCCTCGAGTTGTTTCAGCGTCGCCGCCGACAGCAGAATCAACGTTTCCTTATCACTATCGGAAGCCGCGATCGCACAAAACTCTTCGACAATAATATGGCCCCCAGACCCGGTCGCACCAAAAGCGTTAATTAGCGCGCGTCGGGGTTGCTGCCCCGGTACGTGCCATGGAATTAACTTGTTTGAAATCTCCAACCCGGAATCCTCCCATTGAATTAACGGATTGATAGGCTGGAAACCAAGTGTCGGAAAGATCTGGCGATGCTTCATTTGCAGAAGCACTTTCGTCAACTGGGAGATTGCCGAAGCCGATTCCAAATGGCCGATGTTTGATTTAATGCTGCCAACATGAATCGTCCTGGCGTGGGGACCCTTTGTTCCAAGAACATCACGGATTGCAGCAGCCTCCGATGCATCGGCTATTCCCGCGCCGGGCGCCGCGGCTTCCACATAACTGATCGAATCTACAGAGACGCCCGACTGATCCAAAACTTCTTGAATCGATAGCGTTTGCGATTCCGTTTTCGGGGCACCATATCGCCCCGTTTTGCCACTATGGCTAATCGTTGTGCCTCGAATAACACCATGAATCGTGTCGCCATCCCGCAACGCATTATCTAGCGGCTTAAGCAAAACAGCGCCGACACCCTCCCCCGCCACCCAGCCATTGGCACCCGCACCGAATGGTCGACACACGCTATCTTCTGAAAGCAAATCAATTCCCGCCAGAACGCCCAAATGGTAGGGATGACTCATTATGTTCACCCCCCCAACAATTGCGGCGTTGCACTCGCCCAGGAATAGGCTTTTGCACGCGTAGTGCAGAGCCGTAAGCGCGGAAGAGCACGACGTGTTCACCGAAAGACTCGGTCCTTTGAAGTCGAAGAAAAATGAAACCCGGTTCGCGATCGATGAATGATGCGCGGAAACAATTTGATCCGGATTTGTTCCGTTCCATACATCCGAATGGTGATGTTGGTAATCGTCCCACATCGCCCCCACAAAAACGCCGACTTTTGCAGCGACACGATTCAATTCTTCCCCGGTGTAACCTCCGTTTTCGAGACATTCCCAGACGACCTCCATGAACAATCGCTCCTGAGGATCCAATGTTCGCGCTTCAACCGGCGAAATATGAAAAAGGAGGGAGTCAAAGCAATCAACATCGCTCAGAAAACCGCCATAATGGCGATGGACACTTGCTTTGCCTGGCTTGGAACCTGTTCGATATCCGGAAACCTGGTCAAAAGATAATTCGGTAAAGCTGCTCGCTCCCGATCTCAAATTCCGAGCGAAAGCATGTAAGTCCTCCGCCCCCGGATACCGACCGCTAATTCCCACAATTGCGACAGCATTCGGTGCCCCTGTTGGGCTCGCTTTCTTTTCTCCCGATGCATCCTTATTTATCTCCGTGCGTTCGAGCGGTTCCCAAGGGATTGTACAATCAGGATCAACCTCGCCTCCTATAAAGCTATGCAAAAATTCATCACCAGAATCCAATTGAAAATCATCCCGGATCTTCTCAAATCGCATTCCACCGATGGGACATATCCCCATTTCAAACTCGGCCTGACGATCCAAAAGAAGTTGCCCAATGAATCCAGCTTCGAGCAGTGAATGGTACAGACCCTCTTTGCCATAGACTGAATTCAGCGCACCGGTTTGACCAATCAGGAAGAGACAGAATTTGGCTTGCTGAAAATGCTTGCGGTTGAAAGGTGTGTAGCAACTTTTTAGGTCCTCCGATAAAGTTTGCTTAGTCCGGCGCAACGTTTGGGCAAGGGAATCGTAGCGATACAGTCCTTCTGGGACGTTCTCCACAGCTCCGGATTTGACATAGACAAAAATTTTGATCGGATGATCGCCGGCAAATGAGCGATAAAGGTATCGAGTGCCCTTCACTGCCAAGAGACCAAGAAACCTGCTAAATCGATTAAAGGAAACCGGTTGATCGCGATAGATCCGCTTTGCCGACCTCAGAAAATAGTAACCTTGATCCGCGTCCCACGTCTCTAGCGCTACTGATTTGGAATCAGCACCAATCCGCCTCAAATGAAACTCTTCGCGATGATGTCGCTCGCTTTCTTCTAAAGTCGGGAACCTGTCATCCTTTCCCGACGAGCGGATAAAATGCGAAATAGAATTGGCACCTTGGGAGCGTGCCCAGTGCGCATGGATGTCCAGCCTGCTCGTTTTCAGGAACTTACCGAGTGAAATTGCTTCTCGTGCTTCCAGATCCGAAGCCGCTCCCGCCAGCAAACAGTGAATAAATTGATGACTCGTGCCCAACTCGAAACACTCTCGGATTCTATCAAAATCAACGCCAGTCGCGGGTCGGACCGCCAATCCAAACTCACTCTGATGCTCGATGAGTGACTGAGAAATATATCCAGCTTCAAGAATCGAAAGGATCGGACTGACATCCCGGTAAATCGGTTCGATCGCTTTTTGTTCAGCAATCAAAAACAATGCGAACGACGCTTTGGAAAAGGACGGTTCATCATACCCACAAAAAATGGAAGAATCGATCTGGGCGGCGGAGCGGACAAGATGAAGTCTATGCTCATTCGGATGGTAATAGTAAAAACCGGATTCGAGCCCTTCGACCCCGCCGTTTTTCACAAAAAGGTAAGTTTGGATCGGTCGCAACCCACCTGCTGACGAATAAAAATATTTCGGTCCGCTTTTGCATTCTCGACGCTTCAGTATCGTCAAAAATTGACCAAGCGATTTCAAATTTATGCTCTTGCCCGAAAACTCAGGCTCGACTGAAACTTTGGAATAAGCGTCGTCCCTGAATTGAACCTGGCGGAGTTTGATTATCGCGTCCGCGATTCCTTCGGTCTTTGCCACCGTCTCGGACGAGTTCGTGGCTTTAGCTGAGTTCCTGTGCAACGCCTGCGCGATAAAGTCCGCGACACCACCAACGGTAGGATTATCAAAAAAGAGCTCAACCGGAACTCCAACCGACCATTCCGACTCAATCTTCTGGGCAACCTGGACTATCGTAAACGAAGTTGCGCCTGCGTCGAATAGATCATCGCCATCCCTAAGCGTTTTGATTTTAAGCGTATCCTCAAAGAAACTCCGAATTTTGGACAGCACCTCGCTTGATACAGCGGATTTAGTCACCGAAATATCGGCAACTTCATCGGAGGCAGGCCAGGGCAGAAGCGATCGATCCAGCTTGCCGTGCGCGCTGGTAGGAAATGCTTTTAAACAGACGATCCGATTCGGCGCCATGTATTCTGGCAGGCGACTTTTGACATAGTCCCGCGCTTCCTTCGTCGAAACAGATCTGTCTTTAGAAACGATATAGGCCACGAGTTTTGGATCGTCGGAATCCTCGTCCCGTACCAGGACCGCACAATCTTCAACGGCCTCGTGTTTCCGCAACGTCGCCTCGATTTCACCCAACTCAACCCGGAAGCCTCGAATCTTAACCTGAAAATCGAGCCTGCCCAGAAATTCGACATTTCCGTCTGCTAAAACTCTGGCTTTGTCTCCCGTACGATACAGGCGCGCATTCGGATACGCTGCAAATGGATCCTTCACAAAGCGTTCACGCGTTAGTTCAGTCCGATTGAGGTATCCCCTGCCCACTCCGATCCCCCCGATATACAATTCCCCGATTTCGCCACGCGGAACCTCTTTCAATTCAGTATTTAGTATATGAATTCGAAGGTTTGAAATCGCACAACCGATTGGTACCTTTTGATCATCCCTCTCTGCGCACTCCCAATAGGTTACATCCACCGCGGCCTCGGTAGGCCCATATAGGTTGTGCAGCTTCGCCGTCAGCGTTTGTTGGAACGTTCGCATCAGACTAAGGGAAAGAGCCTCACCGCTGACAAAGACGTTTCGCAGGCTGGTGCAACCCGTCACACCAGGATCCCGCAAAAAGAAGCGAAGCATCGAAGGCACGAAATGACAGATCGTGATCCGTTCGTTCCTGATAAGGTCAATCAGATAGTGAGTATCTTTATGTCCTTCGGGCTTCGCGAGAACGAGGCAGGCTCCCGACAAAAGCGGCAGAAAAAACTCCCATACCGACACATCAAATGTGTAAGGAGTTTTTTGCAAAATGCGATCTTCGGCAGAAATCCCGTAGTGGTCTCGCATCCAAACCAGTCGATTGCAAATAGCCCGGTGCTCGTTCATGCACCCTTTAGGTTTTCCTGTGGATCCAGAGGTAAAAATCACATAAGCGAGGTGATCGGGTTGCGTCACGCTGAGAGGATTGGACGAAGGCACTCCGGAGAGTAACTCCTGCTCCTGGTCCAGGAACAACGTCGTTACCTCGAATCCTTCGATCAACGCCGCGGACTCCGATCGGCTCAAGACCAAAGAAATACCTGTGTCTTGAACGATGAAAGCGATCCGTTCTCTGGGATACGTCGGATCGAGCGGAAGATAGGCTCCACCGGCCTTTAAAATTCCCAAAAGTGCCACCACCATTTCCACCGAACGGTGCATAAGCACTCCCACGATAACCTCGGGACCCACTCCAAGATCCCTCAAATAATGAGCACACTGGTTGGCGCGCTCATTCAATGCCGCATAACTTAACAGGCTTCCATTATACCGAAGTGCGATGGCATTCGGGTGCAGTGCAACCTGCTCCTCTATCAACTCCTGTAATCCTTTTTCGAGGGAAGAATTCTTCCCGTCAAAAACTGACCCGACTCCCTTTTGCGCGAGTTGAGAGTTCATAAGCTTCCGGCAAAATTCGAATCCTCAACCAAAGGCAGCGTTAAATACTTCCCTCGTCCGTCTCGGATAAGTGAGCTGAAGTCGATCGCATCCCACCAGGAATGTTCCGCAACGAGTGAGGTTAGGAACCGGTGATAATCCTCAAACATCTCCTCAATCATTCCCACCGGAAATACTCCTTCAGCGACATCCCAATAAATCCCGAGGTCATTGCCGAGTTCTGAACTCATATTATCGAGATGAACATGAGGCGTTTGGCTCAGCGACTTACCAAATCGAATCCCTTCCGGAAGTTGGAGCGGCGGCTGGGTGCTGAGATTCGTAAACACAATCGGAAAAATAAATCGACCTCTGTTTCCGCTCCGCATCGCCAGTTTCCGCAGCACTCTTAAACCACTTGAAACACCATGCGCCAAATCAGCCTGAAGTTGCGCATGGTTCCAAATCGTTTTCTGTCGAAAAGACTCTGCGGAACCGTTGACGACCAGCCAGGACATCGCGGTAAAGTCGCCCACAACTCGATGGATATCGGGGTGCAAAAGTGGTCTTTCCCAACAAGGAATCACTAACGTGAATGGTTTGTGATCCGACCAGGCCCAAAGCACTTCCGCAAAAACAGTCAGAAGCACCATCGCAGGTGCAATCGAAAGCTCATCCGCTTTAGCTTTTAGCTGATCCCAACCAGCAAGGTTTGCTGACAGTCGATACGTTTCACC
>JAQGOX010000891.1 GCA_028293365.1 Verrucomicrobiales bacterium
TTGATTACATGATCAAACCGTTTTCCTCGGATCAGATCGATTTCACTCTTAAAAAGGCGGCCGATTATACTAAGTTAATTAAAGTTAACCATTATCTTAGCCGGGAGGAGAGCGAGCTGAGTGGTTACGAATTGCTCGGAAAAAGCCCCGCGATGGAACAATTGCGCCAGCTTATCCGGAAAGTGGCACGCACTCAGGCGACGGTGCTCATCCAGGGCGAAAGTGGCACTGGAAAAGAGCTGGTTGCACGGGCCATCTACCTGGAAAGTCCGCGCGCCAGCGCCCCATTCATCACAGTAAATTGCGCTGCCATTCCGGAAAATCTCATTGAGAGCGAATTCTTCGGGCATGAAAAAGGAGCGTTCACAGGGGCGCTTAATAAACGCGAAGGCCGGTTTGAGCTCGCCCATGGAGGCACGATTCTTCTCGATGAAATCAGCGAGGTATCTCCGCAGGTTCAGGCCAAGTTGTTACGCGTTTTGCAGGAGCGGGAATTGGAGCGAGTCGGTGGAAGTCGCACCATTCGGGTCGATGTCCGAGTGATTGCAACCACAAACCGAAATCTGGAACAGAGCGTCGAGCGGAAAGAATTCCGCCAGGACTTGTTTTTTCGCCTGAATGTCGTCCCAATACCAGTTCCGCCGTTACGTGATCGCATATCCGACGTGAGCTTTCTGGCGGAACAGTTCATGAACCGTTTCGCCCGGAAACATGGAATCCGGGTGAGCCGTATTTCTCCAGCTTTTTTAAATGCACTGCAGAAGCATCGATGGCCTGGCAATGTTCGTGAGTTGCAGAACGTAATTGAACGGGCGGTGATCTTATGCGCTGATGGCGAAGATCTTCAAGTCGAGCACCTTGGCTTTGAGCCTCCTCCCTCGAGCACAGTTTCTGCGACCGCAGTTTCTACTTCGGGTGAACCTCCGGTCCAGGCATCTCTCACTTCGATTGGGCAACCGGCTTCGTTGGAAAGCTTGGGTTCCCTGGCCGACGTCGAAAAACAACACATTCTGCGAATGCTGGAAAAATGCGACGGTAATCGAACCAATGCCGCGGAGAAACTGGGAATCAGTATTCGGACACTCCGAAACAAATTAAACGAATACGGCGTTCCAGGTAAAGGAGAGCAGGGCAACGCTCTGTCTCACGATGCGAACGATCCCGACCCTCAAGGGTGACCTGCTCTATCTCCCGGAAACACTGTTCGTTGAATTTTCGTCCACGGAATTAGGCGGAGTCGGTTCGCGACTGTGCATTGACCCGCCTGCCTGCTAAAAAATAAGCCCTTTCCCAGAAATCAGCTCACCGCTCGCGTCCGCGAACTTTCAAACTTTGCGGCACTTCTATTATGGTCCTCGGGGAGACGCCTTAAAGAGGCAAAATTTGCCGTGCCTGGTGATCCCACCTTCCAATATATGCGGAAAATGGCCTTTTTTGGCCAATGGCATATCTGTTGCTACCCGCCTCTCGGGTAGCCAATGATTAACGCTCTATTCAATCAAAGTAACTACGTCGCCACAAAAAAGATGCTCGATGCGACGGTCCTGCGGCATGAGGCGATCGCATCGAATTTGGCCAACGTAGAAACGCCGAATTACAAGCGCGTTGACGTTGCGGCCGATTTTTCAACGGAGCTTAAGCAAGCGTTGTCCAGTCAGGATGTAAATCGAATGGCGTCGATGCAACCAAAACTTGCGGTAGACACAACTGCCGTGGCCGCAAATCGCGACGGAAACAGCGTCGAGTTGGAAAATGAACTCATGCAACTGAATCAAAACACTCTTGCGCACGGTCTGGAAACCCGCTTGATCAGCGGCACGCTTTTGAAAATGCGGCTCGCGATCACGGGTAAATCGGCTTGAACCTATGGGATTAAACATTTTACCCGGAATCGACAGCACTTCCTCAGCGCTCGCGGCCGAGCGCATCCGGATGGAAGTGATCTCGCAGAACATTGCCAACGCAAACACGAGTCGTGGACTGGATGGGAAACCGTATCAGCGGCAGCACGTCATTTTCGAATCGGTCCTGGGGCAGGAAATGGGCGGAGATTCGGGTGTCAATGCAAGCAAAGTTCAAATGTCGCGGATTGTAAAGGACAGTCGCGCACCACGCATGATTTACAGCCCGGGCGATCCCTACGCCAACGGCGATGGCATGGTCGCGATGCCCGATATCAACATCCACGAGGAAATGGCGGATTTAATCGTATCCTCGCGCTCATTCGAGGCCAATTTAGCAGTTGTTAAAAACGCCCGACAACTGGCGCTCCAGACTTTGTCCATTGGCAAACGATAATAAATGAACGTCCTTTCCTCCATGCCATTGGGAATCAGCTCGATGCTGAAGCCCGCCCAGGATCTGGGGGCAAAAGCGCCAACCGCTTCCGAACTATCTTCGTTGGGCGGGATGGGTGGGGGAACGTCCGGCGGAGTTACCTCGACCAGCGGAGGGTCATTCTCGGATGTCCTTGGTGGGATGGTCCAGGAAGTCAACAGCAAGCAAACGGCGGCCGGTGATGCCGTCGAAGGCCTGCTGTCCGGGGACAAGGTCTCGCTTCATCAGGCTATGATCTCAATGGAGGAAGCCAGTGTTTCATTTCAGTTAATGGTGGAGGTCCGCAACAAACTACTCGATTCGTACCAGGAAATCATGCGCATGCAAATTTGATCCGCCAGTCACTACATGAATCTCATCACTCAGCTCTGCTTCACCAACCGCTACTCACCATTCGCCAGTGGCCGCGAAAACACAATTTACTCGTACTGACATGGGAGGAGGACAACTTAATAAGCAATTACAGGCCATTTGGAAACAACTCGGCCTAAACCAGCGAATCAGCATCGTTATCGCTGGCCTCGTCGTGATCGCCGGCCTGGCGGTCGTGTCAGTGTGGTCAACACGCACGGACTACGCGCTGCTGTATGGGCGACTTGAAGACGCCGAATCGGCGAAAGTCATCGCCGCCTTGGACGATGCCAAAGTCCCGTATCGCATTTCCCGGGGTGGGGGAACGATCATGGTCCCATCGGATAAAGTGCATTTGATGCGAATGCAGCTTGCCGCCAAAGGCGTGCCGCGCGCGGGAGATGGTGTCGGCTTTGAGATTTTCGACAAACCGAACTTTGGAATTTCAGACTTCGTCCAGCGAGCCAATTATGTGCGTGCGATTCAGGGTGAGTTGGCGCGCACCATTAGCCAGGTCGACTTGATCGAAGCTGCACGCGTTATGGTGGTCGTGCCTGAAAACCGCCTCCTGGTTGATAACAACAAGAAACCGACGGCATCCGTTTTCGTCCGCACTCGCGGGAACAGCCCGCTTCCGTTGCAAACAATTAACGCAATCCGCTTTCTGGTTGCAAACGCCGTGGAAGGGCTGCAAGCGAATTTCGTCACGGTAATCGACAACCAGGGAAACGTCCTCTCGGAAAATAATGAGAATGACACCATGGCGGGGTTGACGACCACGCAGTTAGCCGCGCGAAAAAATCTCGAGCAGTACCTGGCGAAGAAGGCTGAAGGGATGCTGGAAGCGGTTCTCGGCCCGGGGCAGGCTGTTGTGAGGGTTTCCGCCGAAATCAACTACGACACGCTTTTACGAACAGAGGAAAAATTCGATCCCGATGGCCAGGTGGTGCGAATCTCGACCGTTACTGATGAAAACACTGATTCAAATAATGCGACGCAGGGGGGTGCGCCTGGAATCACAACCGATACGACAGAAACCAATTCGGTCGTAACGACCCCGTTGAATAGTTCACGGATGAAAAAGAAGGTCTCGAACAATCAGTACGAGCTAAACAAAACTCATAGTGAATCGACGCAGATCGCAGGAGGCTTAAAGCGTGTTACGGCTGCGGTGTTCGTAGCTTCCCGGATGACCGGTTCTGGCACGAATCGGGTTGCCGCACCGAGGACTCCGGAGGAAGTGTTGAAGCTGCGGCGCATCGTCCAAAGCGCCCTCGGAATCCAGGAGGGCACAGATGCCGCGCGCAAGGATGAAATCACGCTGGAAGAAATGCCATTCAGTGAGCAGCCGATCGTCGAATTTGCCCAGCAGCTTCAGAAACAGGAAAAGACAACCGCCTGGTTGGAAACTCTTAAAACCGCGCTTTATCCCGCGATAGGATTGATCGTTCTATTCGCTTTTTGGCGCACCTTCAAGAAGACCACCACGGATGATATCCCCATTGGAATTCCGCTTGGAGAACTTTCGTCGGCAAATGGCGCTTTAAACGGCAGTGGAAAATCAAAGCTCAAAACCGGAGTGGTTACAGTCGAGGTTCTCAACCAGTTGATTCGTGAAAACCCGGAAAACATGACCGACGCCATTCGGACCTGGATGGCCCGCGGAAAGAATTAAGTACGACTCTGTAATGCAAAACCAATCTGAAGCCCGGGTCGATTTCGCGAAACTGACCAAAGTGCAGAAATTAGCAGCCCTGTTGATCATTCTGGGGTCTGAGGGAGCGGCTAAGATACTTGGCAGTCTGGATGAACGCGAAGTCGAGGCGGTTTCGGCCGAAATCGCCCGAACACCGTTTGTAGAAGCCGAGCTTCAGACCGAGATCCTTCGAGAATTCGGTGAGGTGGCACTTTCGGCCGGAACCTCGTTACGCGGGGGAGTTGCCTTTACGCAAACAGCGCTGGAAAAAGCGCTCGGACCGAAAAAGGCTTCGCATGTCATGTCCCGAGTCACTCCGACACGGCCTGCCACTGGATTTATGCGCCAAATTGTGGAGCTCGATCCCAGAGAGCTTTCAAATCTACTAAAAAATGAGCAGCCGCAGACGATTGCGTTGATCGTAAGCTATCTTGCGCCTGAGAAAGCCAGCCAGCTTCTTTGGGCATTGCGTCCGGAACTGCGGGAGTCTGTCGTCGAGCGGTTAGCGACGCTGGGACCTACCCCTCTTGAAGTAGTCGATCGTGTCGCTGCTGTAATAGCGCAAAAAATGAGCGGAAACTCCGCGCGCCTGGTGAACCAAACCGGAGGTGTCAAATCGGCTGCTGATCTGCTTAAAGCCCTTGATCGGGAGGATGGGAGAACCTTACTGGCGTCCATTGAAGAGCGAAACCCGGAACTGGGCAGGCTTATTCGTCAAAAAATGTTCCTCTTCGAGGATCTCGGTTTGCTGGAAGTTTCTTCATTGCAGAAACTTTTGCGCGAGGTGGATACCAGAGATCTTGCGGTCGCACTCAAGAACGCGACCGACGGATTAAAGAAATCTCTTCTCGGTTGTATCTCCAAGCGCGCGGCGGAAACCGTGAACGAGGAAATGACCTTTATGGGCTCAGTAAAGCTCCGAGAAATCGAAGCCGCACAAATGCGCATTATTGAAGTGGTGCGCCGATTGGAAAGCGAAGGCGAACTGGACCTCAGTGAAATCGATCAGAAAGCAAAGAATGAAGCGCTGGTCTGAAAAAATCGAATTCTCTCTTTGTCCGAGGGACGTACGGCTGGCTTCCCCCCGCTTAACCTCCGAACAGGAGCAACAAGTGGTTGAACGCGAACGGGCAAGCTACGAGACGGGCAAAGCCGACGGGGAGCGGGCGCTGCGCGAGCAATTGGTTCAACAGCGCACCGAACTGCAAATTTTACAGCAGGGAGTTCTTGCGAGCATTCAAAAAGCGATTCCTGCGTTATTGCGTGAATCGGAAGGTATGCTCGTCAACCTTGCTTTTGAAGTCGCGCGAAAAATCGTGGGTGAACTTCCCATCTCGGTCTCAATGATCGAAGCTGCGATTCAGGAAGGCCTGAGCCGTGTAGAACATCATTGCGCAATTGATATTGCGTTGAATCCGGAAGATCTCGCGCTGCTCGAACGCACCGATTCTCCGCTACTTTCGGGGAAGCTTTCTGAAAGCCGCATTAAAATCTCTCCATCAACGGAGGTGAGCCGTGGTGGGTGTGTCGTGCGGACTGATTTTGGTACAATCGATGCCCGCCGTGAAGTTAAACTGGCTGCGATCCAAGCGAGCCTGGAGGCTGGGATATGATACCACGACATTTGGGTTCGTCGCTCACTCAACTCGCCGCTCGCGTGCGGGAAACGAATGTTGTACAAAACCGCGGGCGCGTGGTGCAACTCATCGGGCTGGTGATCGAATCTGAAGGACCGCTTGCGTCTATCGGTCATATTTGCCGGATCGAGTCCGCCAGGGATCAAACCGAGACGCTCGCGGAAGTAGTTGGTTTTAGGAACAATCGCGTCCTCCTCATGCCGCTCGGGGAAATTCACGGCATCCATCCTGGCAGCACTGTTATCTCTCTTGGCCATTGCTTAAAGGCGCCGGTCGGCGAGTCGTTAAAAGGTCGCGTTATCGACGCTCTTGGCGAACCTCTTGACGATCTCGGCCCTATCGCCACCGCAGGGATGGTCCCGGTGAACGTCCTTCCCCCGCATCCGCTAAAACGGCAAAGAATCAACCGCTCTTTTGAAACTGGAGTCAAAGCGATCGACACCTTAATTCCTTGCGGGCGCGGTCAAAGATTGGGGATTTTTGCCGGAAGCGGCGTCGGCAAATCCACGCTGCTGGGCATGATTTCCAGCCGAGCCGAGGCCGATGTCAATGTTATCGCATTGATCGGCGAACGTGGCCGGGAAGTCCGTGAATTTTTAGAGAAAGACCTAGATGAGGCCGGCCGCCGCAAATCAGTTGTGGTCGTCGCGACTTCAAACCAGCCGGCGCTGGCACGTCTGAAAGGAGCTTTCGTTGCGATGGCGATTGCCGAATACTTTCGTGACTGCGGTCAGAATGTCCTGCTTATGATGGACTCGGTCACTCGTTTTGCGATGGCGCAACGAGAGATAGGCCTTGCAGTCGGTGAGCCTCCCGCAACTCGCGGGTACACGCCTTCGGTTTTTTCACTTTTGCCTCAATTGCTGGAACGAGCCGGCTCCGGGGAGCGCGGCTCGATAACGGGATTGTTTTCCGTGCTCGTCGAAGCGGATGACATGAATGATCCCATTGGCGACGCGGTTCGTTCCATTCTCGACGGGCATATCGTTCTCACCCGGGAACTGGCAACACAAAATCACTATCCCGCCATTGATGTGCTCCAGAGTGTGAGTCGTTTGAACCGCGATCTTTGCACGCCGGAGCAACTGGAACTGGCTGGAAAAGCACGCGAAGCACTGGCGACTTATCACAAAAACCAGGATTTGATTCAGATCGGTGCATACCCTGCTGGCACCGATCCGATCATAGATCGGGCTATCCGGCTGCACCAACCGATAAACGATTTTCTCAAACAACCCGTCACTCAGGGCCATGCGACAGGGGAGAGCTGGAATCTGCTCCAAAAGGCGTTGTTAGGTCCGCCGCCTGCTCCCAAGGGCAATTCTGTGGCTCCACTACGTTAATTAATGAAACGATTCGAATTCAATTTGCAGTCGGTTTTGGTTCTGCGGCAACGGGAAGAAAAAAAAGCGCAAGAAGTGTATGCGCGGGAATTACTAGGTCGCCAGCAGGCGCGCGACTTGCTTGCTCAGGTTGAAGCGGAGTTGGACCGTGAACGAGCCATCCTGAGCGAGAGCGCTCGGATTTCCTGTTCGGCGTCCAAGCTTATGCAGGCGCGGCGAAGCTACGAAAAACTGTCTGAGCGGCGTGATGCATGCGCGAAAGCCATGAGTGAGGCCGAACGCCGCGCCAATTCCGCGCTCGCTCAAATGCTTATGCGGCGCCAGCAAAGGCGGATCGTCGACACATACTATGACAAGCGCCGGGCAGAGTATAATAGCGATTTGATGAAGACCGAACAGAAAGAATCCGACGAATTGGCGAGTCGTGGAAGTCTCGGTGTTCTCCAAAACAATAATTGCCCTGTATGAAATCCGTAATTAAAAACCCATGGCTGGCCAGCGTCATCGGTGCTGTGCTGTTTGCCGTGACTTGCTATCTGTTTATCTCCAGGCGCGCCAAAGAGAAGGCTCCAGTTGCACCTGTCATTACAACAGCGGTGGCATGGGATTTCCGCAACCCGGAACTCGATCTGATCATGGCTGAATTGAAGACTCAAAAGGAGTCGCTCACTGCACGAGAAGCCCAGTTAAAAGACCTGGCGGCCCGGCTGCAAAACGAACGCCAGGAAATCAACCAACTTACTCAGACCGTTTACCAGGTTCAGCTCCAGTTTGATCAAAATGTTACCCGCGTAAAAGCGGAGGAAGTCACCAATCTGAAAAAGCTGGCCAAGGTTTATTCGGCGATGACCCCTGATGGCGCGGTCGCAATTTTTAAGGAGTTGGATGACGCTTCAATTGTAAAGATTGCAAAATTCATGAAGGAATCGGAAACCGCTCCGATTCTTGAGCTGCTTGCGAAACAAGGCGAGGCCGAAGCGAAGCGGACCGCGGCGATCTCGGAGCGTTTGAGAAACTCGCTTTCGGCAAAACCGTTGGCAGCCATTCCATGAACCCAGCGACTGTTTCTTCAAAAAGCCAGGCCGCTAGGTCAGAACCTGCCCCTTTAAGCGATTTCCGATGCACTGGATCAATCGTTGATTTTGCCTCATTCTTGGGCATGTCTGATCAAAAGACAGCGCCTCCGTCGCAACCCGTTGCAGTGTCGAAACCTACGCCTCCTCCGGTCTCTCCGACGGCACTTGACGAAAAGTCCGCCGAGTCGGCTGATATTGAGGAGACTGACGAAACTACAGCCTGTAACAAACAAGATATCCGGCCGAAGATGGGAAATATACTGACTGACTTGGTGCCGCCGATCTTCCTGCTAATTCCCGCAGCGGCGCCTGTCGCTCCTACCTCTGAGGGCGATCTTTCCTTTTCGACTCCTGCCGAAGCCCAGGCAGAGACGGGTGGAAAGGCAGAATCCCTGCCTGCCGGGGTTAAATATGCCGTTATGACCACTGGCACTGGAAAAGAAGAACCCAAAACGGAGAAGATGGAAGCTGCGCGACCACCGGATGCCATTGCGCCCCCGGTTTCTCCATTGAACAAGCTGGTCCGGGAAATGACCCCAGTTAAAGGTGTCGAGGTGTCTACCCAGAGCGTTCCCGCGGCGATTGAACCGCAAAAGTTTCCTCTACCGAAAACTGAGGCGGTCGAATCTGCAGCGCAGATTCCCGATCTCACTGGGGTTCGGCCATCGGCAGCGTTGGACACACGTTCAGGCGATCTCAGGGATCGGCAACCAGGCAAAGACGATCGTCGGCAGCCTGAATCGAATGCTGGAGTGACGACTGGCACAGCCGCTGCTAAGGATACTGTGGCTATGAAAATGATGGGTAACGAACCTGAAACTGCCGGTGCAGCCGAGCAGAAAATGCCGCAAATGCGACAACCGGTAAATACTGTCGCGAGTGTTTCGAGCAATCCATCCCTCACGGGTACGACGAACCTGGAAAACTTCCGCATCGAACAAACGGTTCCGCAAACGAATTTGAATGTGACGGCGAACGCAAGCCGCATAGAGCGGCTGTATCAGTCGTTTATTCCAGAAATCGCAATGGTAAAAACGATGCGACCCGACTCGCTTTCGGTCGTTTTAAGACCCGATCGAGAAACTGAAATTTTTGTCCGCGTCACCATGGAAGACGGGCGTATGCATGCATACGCGAGGTGTGACCGTGGTGACCTCGAAGGCCTGAACGCGGAATGGGTGAGTCTGCAAAAATCTCTCGCAACCCAGGGAGTACAGCTCGGTAGTTTGAACAGCGGGTCAGCGGAGTCATCTGATAGTCGTTTCAAAGAAAATCTCTCGGACCGGCAGGGCCAATCTCAATCAAAACCTGAATCTTCTCCCGAACCGTTGCCGCGCGCAAAATCTTTAAACGCTCAAATTAAAGCCAATTTAACACCGAAGAAAATGACCACCAACGCACGTCAGTTGTTGGAATCCTGGGCCTAATTATGTCAGCTATCCCTCCAGTTACAACATCGACTACTACTTTGCCAACCCAGGATCGGATGCCGATTCAGACTCTGGGACAAAACGATTTTCTCAAACTGCTGGTCACACAAATGACCTCGCAAGACCCGCTTAATCCACAAAAAGATACTGAGTTCATTGCGCAGATGGCGCAGTTCAGCGCGCTTGAGCAGGCTAAAACCATGCAGCAGGATATTTCCGGCATGGCTAGCGGGGAGCAAAGTGGGCAGGCAGTCAGTTTGTTGGGCCATGACGTTCAAGTGCTCGACGCAAAGGGCAAAACAATCCTCGGTACGGTCAATGCGGTCACGATAGAGGCAGGGACGCCGAAAATAACGGTGAACGGTAAGAGCTACACCCTCGACCAGGTGATGGCTGTTTCACCAGCGGTAAATCCAAATACAAAATAAATTATGTTAAACTCTCTCTATTCCGGCCTTAGCGGTATTCAACAATTCCAGAATCGCCTCGATGTCATAGGTAACAACATCGCCAATTCAAACACAGTAGCCTACAAATCAGCCACGGCTGATTCAGCGGATGCTTTCAGTCAAACACTTCAGGCCTCAAGCGCGGGAACCGCCACTACCTCGGGTACCGGTGCGATGCAAATTGGTTCTGGTGTCACTACAGGGTCGATTCGGAGCAATTTTAGAGGCAGCGCACTTACCGACGGGATCCCGAGTG